>CAZNOA010000011.1:0-20709 GCA_964574565.1 uncultured Halobellus sp.
CCAGATCGCGGCCGAGGAACTCGATGAAGTAGATGTACACCCACCCGAGCAACAGGATCGCGAAGTAGATTCCGATAAGCGTGAGCGTTCCGATCGGGTCGAACTCCTCGTCGCCGCTCGCGTCGTTCGCGGACGCGTGTGCGGCTTCGCTTTGTCCCATGGAACGATTTATACACAGGCGAAGATATACGATCGATCCGTTCCCACGAACTGAGAACTTTGCCGTTATCTATGACGTTCGAACCCCGCATCGCGGTATGGACTTCTCGCTCCAACAGGCGCTGTTGCTCGTGTTAGCGGGGCTCGTCCCCGCGGCGGTGTTCATCGTCGATCGGGCGGCGTTCGTCGTCACGATCGCGTTGGTGAACGTGCTGCTTATCTGGGCGAGCCTCCAGATCGCGACCGGTGGCAGCCTCCGTCCGGGAGGCGACGTGTCGGACGCCGCAGAACCGGACGAGGCGTAACGAGCGATGACGCACAGCCGTCTCGCGCCGCCGTGACCCATGTCCGACTGCGCCCTCTGTGACCTGCCGACGGGCGACGACCCGCACGTCGCCGACGACGTCGACGGCGAGTTCTGCTGTCGCGGCTGTCTCGCCGTCGCGCGGTCGCTGGACGACGTCGACGACCTCGAGACGGTCGACGAGCGGCGTCCCGACGCGGAGCCGGCCCCCGAGTTCGACGGCGAGACGACGTTCCTTCACGTCGACGGGATGCACTGTGCGACCTGCGAGTCCTTCCTCGAGTTGACCGCCGGCAAACAGCCGGGCGTCGCGGCCGCGCAGGCGAGCTACGCGACCGACACGATTCGCGTCGATTACGACCCCGACGCCGTGAGCGCCGCGGAGCTTCCGGAGCGGCTCTCGGTCGCGGGATACACCGCAAGCGACCGAGCGGACCCGGCTCCCGACGGCGACGACGTCGCGGTCGTCCGGTTCCTCGTCGGCGGGGGGTTGTTCGGCATGATGGCGATGTTGTGGTACGTTCTCTTTTTATACCCCACCTACTTCGGCTACGACCCGATCTTCGATCTGGGCGGCGTCTCGGGGCTCTACCTGTTCACGCAGCTGTGGCTGTTCACCTCGATCGTCCTCTTTTATACCGGCTACCCGATCCTCCGAGGGGCGTACGTGAGCCTCCGGGCGCGACAGCCGAACATGGATCTGCTGGTGTCGCTGGCGGCGGTGAGTTCGTACGCGTACAGCACGCTCGCGATGTTCCTCGGGCGGACTGACCTCTACTTCGACGTGACGATCGCGGTGGTCTTGGTCGTCACCGCCGGCAACCACTACGAGTCGCTGATCAAGCGGCGCGCGACCGGCATGCTGTCGGAGCTGACGACGGCCGCCGACCGTGAGGTCAGAACGGAGGCCGGCGAGACGCTCCCGGCCGACGCCGTCGACCCGGGAGACCGGCTCCTCGTGCGCCCGGGCGAGCGGGTCCCGTTCGACGGAACCGTGGTCGACGGGACCGCCGCCGTCGACGAGGCGCTCGTCACCGGCGAGTCGCTGCCGGCGACGAAACGCGAGGGGGACGCGGTCCGCGGCGGGACCGTCGTCACGGACGCGCCGGTGGTCGTCGCGGTCGGCGACGACGCGACGAGCACGCTCGACACGCTCGTCCGACTGCTGTGGGAGATACAGAGCTCGCGATCGGGTATTCAGCGGCTCGTCGACAAGCTGGCGACGGTTTTCGTCCCGCTCGTCGTGGCCGTCGCCGTCCTCGCCGGGGCGGCGACGCTCGCGTTCGGCGGGTCACCGACCGCGGCCGCCCTCGTCGGACTGACGGTACTCATCGTCTCGTGTCCGTGCGCGCTCGGGCTGGCGACGCCGCTCGCGATCGCCGCGGGGGTCCGCGACGCCGCCGCCCGCGGGATCGTGATCGCCTCCGACGCGGTCTTCGAGGACGCCGCTGACGTCGACACCGTCGTCCTCGACAAGACGGGAACGCTCACCGACGGGGAGATGCGACTACTCGACACCGTGACCGAGGAGGCGGCCTCGGAGGCGGTCCTGCGCCGTGCGGCGGCGCTGGAGCGGGCGTCGATCCATCCGATCGCGACGGCGATAGTCGAGGCGGTCGACGGGAGCCATCCGGCTGACGACCGGACCGGGAGGCGGGAACGCACGACGCCGAGCGGACCGGCTGCAGACGGTGGGACGACGCCGAGCGACGGGGCGACGCCAGACGACGGGGCGACTCCTGACTCCGGAGCGAGCGCGGCACGAGAGCGCGCCGATGCGACTGACTCACCGTCCGCCGCGGACGTGACCGTCACCGACAGGGGCGTCTCCGGGCGAGTCGACGGCGCGGCGGTCCTCGTCGGCCACCGGTCGCTGTTCGCGGACGCGGAGTGGACGCTCCCCGACGGCCTCCGGGCGGCCGGAAACGAGGCCCGGGACGACGGACGGGTGCCCGTCTACGTCGGCTGGGACGGCGTCGTGCGGGGCGTCCTCGTCGTCGGCGACGAGGTGCGCGGAGGGTGGGAGGCGGTCGTCGACGACCTCGCCGCGGACGGTCGGCGCGTGGTCGTGCTCACCGGCGACGCGCCGGCCGCCGCGCGCCAGTTCGAGAACCACCCCGGCATCGACGAGGTGTTCGCCGAGGTTCCGCCCGAGGCGAAAGCCGAGACGGTCCGGCGGCTCGCCGCGACCGAGCGCGTCGCGATGGTCGGTGACGGGAGCAACGACGCGCCAGCGCTCGCCGCCGCCGACCTCGGCATCTCCGTCGCCAGCGGCACCGACCTCGCCGCCGACGCCGCCGACGCGATCCTCTTGGACGACCGGCTTGAGGCGATCCCCGAGCTGTTCGACGTGACGCGCGGAACGAACCGGCGACTCAAGGAGAACCTCGGCTGGGCGTTCGTCTACAACGCGGTCGCGATTCCGCTCGCGGTCGCCGGTCTGCTCAACCCGCTCCTGGCCGCGCTCGCGATGGCGACGAGCAGCCTCCTCGTCGTCAGCAACTCCGCGCGAGCGGTGATCGACCTCGACTGAACCGGGGTCGCTCGAAAGCCGCACGGGGGTCCCCGCGGACGGGGGTCGCCGCTCGGCGGTCGCCGGTGATCGGGACTCGCCCTCTGCTCGGCGGGCCCGAGTTCCGAAATCGGAGTTATAAAAGCTGGGGTTATTTTCGGCACCGGAAATCCACGGCGGGGGATATACGTCCCGACGGCGTACCCACGGGTATGGCCGACCCCTCCGACGACGGTCCCGCGCGGCGGCTCCGAGTCGACCTCGACATCGAGCCGGGTCGCGGCTGGGACTGCCCCATCGTCGACGGCGACTCCGACCTCGCAGACGTTCGTATCAACGCCGTCGGCAACGAGTGTACGGTCGACCTCAAGCCCGTCGACGAGGAGGGGATCCGCCGGGCGACGGGAGAGGTCGGTGACGACTGCCTCTGTCACGCCTTCCAGCGGTTCGACTGCGTCCCCCACGTCCGCGGGGTCGAAGACGGAACGATGCTGGTGACGACGTACGTCGACGACCGGGCGGTGATCCGCGAGCTCGTCGCGGCGCTCAAATCGGTCTTCGCGACGGTCAGGCTGGTCCGCCTCGCGGTCGTCGAGGGGCCGGAGGCGACCGAGCAGGTGACTTTCGACCTCTCCGCGCTCACCCCCAAACAGCGGGGGAGCCTCGAACTCGCCGTCCTCCGCGGCTACTTCGACGACGACGCCGACGTGGCGCTCGGCGATCTCGCGGAAGAGCTCGACATCAGCAAATCCGCGCTCTCACAGCGGCTGCGGACTGCGCAGGCGAAGCTCGTCAAGGACGTCTTCGGCGAGTCGCCGGTCTGACCCGCTGTGCCCTCTTAAAGACACGAACACGTCAAGCGGTAGTCGGAGGGGGTCGACCGTCCATTCGTCACGTATGAGCGATTCGAACGGATCGCAAGACGCGAGCGCGGGCGCAGACGGGCCGGCCGAGGCGGGCGGCGACCCCGGCGCGGACGCGACCGCCGACCGACCGGTGCCGGAGCCCGTCACCGACGACGCGACCGCGGAGCTCGTCCGGGACGCGATCGGCGTCGCCAGGGGAGAGTTCTCCGACCGCCAGTTCTCGGAGAAGTACGACACCGCGACCGCGTCCGAGGCGGCCGGAGGTGAAGAGCCCGAGCCGGTCGGTGAGACGGCCCGTCGGTGGACCGAGGAGGACCGCTGACCGACGCGACACCCCCGCGAGACGGAACTCGACGCGCGTGGAGACGGCCGGGCTCAGCCGGGGTCCTCGGTGGTCTCGTCCCCGTCGGTGGTCGCTTCTCGACCGTCGAGGTGCCCCGGCTCGGGATCCCCGTCCGCCGGTATCGCGATCGGCTCTATCCGCTCGAGAGCCTGCACCGTTTGTGAGCTGTCGAGCGGCCCCCCGACGATCCGCGGGAGGCCGCCGGGGTCGGCGTCGAGGCGCTCGGTCGCGACGACTGCGTCGAGCGCCTCAACGACCGATATCGGTGCGTAGTAGCCGTCCGCGGAGACGGCGCGGACGTGGGTCGTCTCCGGGTCGACGTCGGCGAGCAGGTCGGCGAGCCGGACGCCGCGCCAGCGGCCCGAGAACGTCCCGCCGGAGTGACACTGGTACCGACAGGAGACCTCGACGGTCCCGCGCCGGTCGCGGACCGTTCCGATCCGATTTAACAGGTTCGCCCGGTCGCCGGCGGGGTCGCCCGAGCGCTCCACCGTCATCGGGCGATCGCTTCGGGCTCGTCGACCGTCCTCGACACGTCGACGCCGGTGATCCGATCGACGGATCGCTTTATCAACTGTTCCTCGGCGCGCTGAAGCGTCTCGCTGCACGTCGATTTGGCGATACCCATCCGCTCGGCGAGCTCGGTGAGCGTACAGGTCCGTGGGGTGTCGTAGTACCCGGCGTCGAGCGCTTCGCTCACCAGCTCTCGCTGCGTGTCCGTCAAGATCCGAGCGGCCTCGTCGACCCGATCGCCGACGCGTTCGATGTCGAACGTCGTCCCGGCCTCGGCGAGCCGTTCGGTGAGCAGGGAGAGCCGGTCACGGTCGCCGACGACCGCTATCGACGCGTCACCGTCGACGACCTCAACGGGGAGGTCGATTGGCAGCCCAGATCGCCGTGCGGCCGTGACGAACCGCGGGGTGTCGCCGGCGACGTGGACCGTCGTCTCCCGGGAGCCGGTGGCGATCACGCCGGCGTCGTCGACGGCTTCGTGTGTCCGGAGCGCTTCGACGACCGCCCCCCGGCTCGCACCGTCGACCGAGAGCAGCACGAACGCGGTGTCGTCGTCGGTGATGACCCCGTTCATCCGGAGCGTCGCCTCCGGAAACGCGCGGGATACGTCTCCGGTCCACGAGCCCTCTGCGGACTCGACCCGGAGCCGAACTCGAGTCATCGTCGACACCCCGCCCGCCGACCGACGCGACAACTCCGCGTCCATCCGACAGCATCCATGACGTCTCGAAGAAGGGTCTCCGCCGCTCTCCGTGCATCGCTTTACCTGTTTCAGTTTTTAAATACCCCGTCACGGTAACTGCGTGACTGAGGCGCCGGGAGCGTCAGCCGTCGATCCGGGGGTGCCGGCGCCCTCGCCCGGCGGTCACGGCTGGGAGAGAATCTCGTCGGCGAACGTCTCCATCGCGGCCTCGGGGTCGTCGCCGCGCAGGCCGACGATGACGTGATCGAGGCCGATCCCGTCGAGCCGAGCGAAGTAGTCGCGGAACCACTCCGCGCCGGCGCGGTAGCCGAGGTGGCGGTGTTCCGGCTCCGCGGTCGGGTCGTCGGCGAACTCGACGCCGACGGCGATGACGAACGGCTTGTCGCCCGCGAGCTCGCGCCACTCCTCGAGGTAGCTCCGCAGCGTCTCCTCCGGCAGGTGGTAGAACAGCCAGCCGTCTCCGTTGTCGGCGATCCACTCGGTCGACTGCCTCGCGTTGCCCGTCACCAACACCGGAAGGGTCTCTGTCGTCGGTTTCGGCAGCACGTCCAACTCGCCGTCGAGCGCCCCCCACTCCCCGGCGACCTCCGGAAACTCCTCGCGCCAGCACGCCCGCATCGCCGCGATCCGCTCGCGGACCGCTCGCCCGCGGTCGTCGCGGTCGACACCGAACGCCGGGAACTCCGGGTCGCGATCGCCGGAGGCGACGCCTACCACCAGCCGCCCGCCTGAGAGCCGATCGACCGTCGCGGCGGATTTCGCGGCGTGAATCGGGTGTCGGAGCGGGAGGACGACGCTCGACGTCCCGAGCGCGACGCCGTCGGTGTGGGCGGCCGCGTGCGAGAGGAGCGCCCACGGGTCGAACGCGCCGCCGGCGTCGCCGAACCGCGGCCAGTACGTCGGCACGTCTCGGGCCCAGAGCCCGTCGAACCCGAGTCCCTCCGCGCGTTTCGCGAGGCGAACCTCTTCGGCGACGTCCGGCGTCGACCGCCGCGCTCCCGTCAGCGGGAACCCCAGTCCGAACGTCAGCCCCGACTCGCCGAACAGGCGTTTGAACCCGGCGTTCGCGTGGTCCTCTCGGTGCGTGCCCTCTGCGGCGCCCGCGCGAGTCGCGTCGGCCGAGCGATCGGCGTGGTTCTGGTCGCTCATCGGGTCACGGTTCGAACTCCAGCCACATCGCCTCTCGGATCGGCGCCCCGTCGTCGCTCAGCCCCCGTTTGCGATCCGACGCGCGACGCGGTCGCGGTCCGTGTGAACCTCTCCGGCGACCTCGGCGATCTGCGCCAGTACGGGGTATCGCGGCCCGTCCGTGGACGCGTAGAGGTACTCGTAGAAGGCCCGGTTCTCGTCCGGGATCCCTCCGGCCTCGGGGGTCATCGGCGGGTCGTCGAGCGAGGCCTGTCGGCCGGCGGCGATCTCGTCGCAGTCGGATTCGAGTCCGTCGAGCCGCTCCCAGACGTCGATCGCCGCGTCGGTACCGTCGCCGTCGATACCGTCGAGGTGTTCATTGAGCCGTCGCCGCCGACGGTCGACGCGAGTCAGGTCCTGCTCGAACCCGGCGAGCGCGTCGATCTCCGTGCCGATCGCGTCCGCCAGCGACGACCGCGCCGTCGCCGCCCGGCGGCTCCGGCTGACGAGCGCGGACTGGGCGCCGGACGAGAGGGTCCCGTTCGCCGCGAGCGAGACGGCGGTGTCCGGCCCCAACTCCGCGGCGAGGCTCTCCGGAATGGTCTCGTCGTACTCGTTTCTGTAGTGTGGCAGCGACATCACGGTGTCGCGGTAGGCGGCCAGCACGCGTCTGAGTTTGACGTCTCCGCGGCTGCCGGTCCCGGAGGCGTTGTCGATCTGGTACGCTCCGGCACCGCCCCCGTCGAAGGCGGTCGCGCTCGACTCCACCGGCGCCGGATCGAACGTCGCTACTCGGTCGGCGAACTGCTCGAACGCGTCGCGCTCGTCGAGCACGCGTCGGCGCTCGCGACGCGCGTCGGCTCTCGCGTCTCGGATGTACGCGAACGCGACGAAGGCGACGACCCCGACGACGACGAGGACGGTTATCGCGGCCGGCTCCGTCGCGACGCTCCCGAGCTCACACGAGAGGCTCGTACACTCCGTGACGACCGGTTCCCTGCCGGGAATTCGAAAGGCGGCCGCGGAGCCCGGGTTGATACTCATACACTCGTTAACACGGTACGTACACAAAGCCTTTTCGTCCGATACTGTTCGGACGGAACGAACTTCGAACGCGGCCCTTCAGCGGCCAATCAGCCGGAATCGCATCACAACGGTTTTTTCGCTCCCTCGAGTGGGTGCCGGTGTGGCGACGCTGTTAGACGATCTCACCGGACTCGAGTTCGAGGAGGTGATGGTGGACGTGTTCCGGCATCAGGGGTACCGAGACGTTCGGCAGGCCGTCCGGACGGCGGACGAGGGTCGCGACGTAACGATGGTCGACGACTCGGGTCCCGGTGAGCCGGTGGGCGTCGTCGTCGAGTGTAAACACACGGACACCGTCGGCCGGCCGGTCGTCCAGAAGCTCCACTCGGCGGTCACAACCCACGAGTACGACGGGCCGCGTCGCGGAATGGTCGCGACGACTGGGCGGTTCACCGCGCCCGCCGAGGAGTACGCCAAGCGCGTCTCCGCGAATCCGGCGGACGTCGACATCGAACTGCTGGACGGCCGCCGCCTCCGTGAGATCGGCGACTCGATCGGGATGGACCTGTACAGCGGCCGGATCGAGGTGCTTTGCGACGAGACGCTCCCGCCCCCTGCAGACGCCGACGCGGTCGCCGCGGCTCGCGACGAGGCGGCCGCCAGCGTGGAGAACCTCTCTCCCAGTGACCTCCCCCACCCTCACACGTCGCTCGCGTTCAGCCCGCTGCTGCTCGTCGAGACTGAGGTCGACGCGACGTTCGAGACGTCGGTCGGCGTGGTTCATTCCGTCTTCGAGCGCGAGCGCCTCGCCCTGTCGGCCGACCGCGAGGGGCCGTCGCTGCTCCGCACTTCGGTGGCGACGCTCGCCGGCGACGCGAGTCGGCGGGAGCCGCTTCCGAAGCGTGGCGGTGCGGCCGCCGCCCGCGCCGGGGCCGATCGCGACCGAGCCGCCCTCGACGACCGGTTCGACGCGGTCGAGGTCCACCGATTCGGGCGCACCGAGTCCGAGTACACGGACTGGGTCGTCGACCGCCAGCGCGAGCGCCACCAGGAGACGGTCCGATACACCGGCGACAACAACGTCACCTACACCAAGACCTGTACGCCGCGGGCGTCCGACGTGCGGGTGCTCGACGTCGACGCCGTCTACCTCCCGCAGGCGACCGCGACGACCGAACTCGGAGGATACAGCTACGACCACGGGTACGTGACGAACGGCACGGATCGGATGACGATCCGCGACGAGTTCGCCGACTGCGTCCACTGCGGCGCGTCCGCCGACTCGATCACCTACTGTGCGAACTGCGGGAGTCTCGGCTGCGACGACCACGTTCGCGAGGAGCGGCTCGTCGGCGACCCGGTGTGTACCGGCTGTTCGGTCACCGGCGAGTTCTTCTTCGCGACGAAACACTTCTACGACGAAGCCAACCGAGAGGCGTTCGCCGCGGAGTACGAGGCGATGCCGGCGTACCGCAAGCCGTTGGAGAACCCGCGGCTGACGGCCGCGTTGGTCGGCGCGACGCTGTTGCTCTTGTTGTTGCTGCTCGCGGCGATCTGAGTGGACGACGAGGCCCCGTCGGTTACTCGACGACGCCCTCGTCGGTGATCACGGTGTCGATCATCCCGATGGGGGTCGCGTCGTAGCTCGGGTTTTCGATCGTGACCCCCTCCACCGGCTCGCGCATCACTTCGACCGCGTCGCGGAACTCGTTCTCGAAGCGGAACTCCTCGATGGTCTTCGCGCCGGAGCCGACCGCGATGACGGGGACGCCGAGCTCGCGGGCGGTGACCACGAGCGGGAAGGTGCCGATCCGGTTGTAGTAGGTGCCGCCGGTGATACAGGTGATCCCGAGGACGACGCGGTCGCAGTCCCGCAGCGCGTACCCCATCGCGCTGTCGACGACCATCCGGACGTCGACCCGGGAGACCCCGGCGAGGACGCGAGCGGTCTTCCGACCGAGGGTCCGCGGGCGCGCCTCCGTGACGTAGACGGTCAGGTGCGCCCCGTCCCGTGCGGCGTTCTCGACGGCCTCCAGCACGGTCGTCGAGTAGTCGTGGACCAGCAGAGTGTCGCCGTCCTCGATGCGTTCGGCGGCGTTGGCGGCGGCCTCACCCTTCGCCGTCTCGATGTCGTCGACCACCCGGTCGATGGTCTCTTCGAGGAGTTGCTTGGCGTCGTCGACGCTCGTCACCTTCCCGACGATGGAGCGTTCCACCTCGCGCATGGCGTTGTGCAGCGCCGCATGCGACGGGTTCGATCGGCGCAACACGCCCGCGTTGTGCTCGAGGTCGCGCTCGAACTCGTCGACGGTCTTGTGTTCGCGGTCCAACAGCTCCGCCAGCGCCCGCGTCGCCTTCACGGCCACCGCCGACGTGCTGTGTGTCCGCATCGCCCGGATCTCGGCGACGGTCTCGTCGATCATGTGTGGACGGTCGTCGCCCCAATTAAAAGGGATTCCGGGGACGGGCTGGCAGTCCGAGCGGCCGCGACCGCCGGCGCTCCCGGTTTCGGCTATCCGATCTGCTCGACGACCCGCGGGAGACACCCCTCGCCCGGCCGGAAGTACGAGTAGTGGTCCGCGACGAGGTCGGTCACGTCGACGTCGGCGTATCCCCTCGGCGCCGCGTCCGGGTCGCTGATCCCGCCGTGACCGACCGCGCGGGTTCGGTCCGAAGCGCGGTACACCCAGCCGAGCACGCGGTCGTTCTCGCTGTGGAGGTTCCACACCGGCGCGTCGACCGCGTCGATCGCCGCCCCGTACCGGCCGCCTCGCGTCACGCTGTCGTGCGGGATCGCCCCGCCGAGCAGCGACGCGCTGGCCAGCGCGCCCGTCCGCCCGCGACTCGCGAGCTCGCGGAGCGTCTCGCCGGTCACCCGCGCGCCGAGCGAGTACCCGAGCAGGTGGACCGGTCGCCCGTCGTCGTCGGCCCACTCGGTCAGCCAGTCGGCGAGCGGCTCGGCGTTCGCGTCCGCGGTCCGCTTCGCCGCGGCCCACTCGACGTCCGACTGCCACCCGTAGCCGACGACCGGCGGCGGGTCCGACGGGCGCGCCTCGGCGAGCCCCAGTTCGGCGGTGTACGCCTGATCGCGGGCCCCCTCGGCGTCGGTGTTGAAGCCGTGGACGAAGAGGAACACCGCGTCGGCCTCGTCGAACGACCACGAGCCCGTCGTCGCGGCGGGGCCGATACCGTCGCCCGGTCGTCGCGTGGTGAGCATCGGCTGGTCACCGGGGGCCGTGTATCCGCCGGCGTCGCCGTCGAGCCCCCTCGCGACGTAGAGACCGCCGCCGACGGCGAGACCGACGCCGGTCCCGGCGGTGAGGAGGAGCCGTCGTCTGGTCAGCACGCCGTCGTACGATTCGTCCGGGGTTCCTGAGCCGTCCGGCTCGTTCGGGCTTCCCGAACGGTCCGGATCGTCCGGGCCGCGCGTGGAGGGTTCGGAAGTGATACGAGACCGGTCGGGCCGGTCGATCAAGTAGCTTGCGCGTCGGCCGCCCCAGTCGACAGATCCCGACCCGAGTCGGCGACGGCTGTTTATCAATTGCCGTCGTAGATCGGGTATGAGCTACCCGGTCACCTACTACTGCCCCCACTGCGGGACGCTCGTCGACCTCGCCCGCGACGGCTACCTCGCTGACAAGTCGGTGACGCCGTACCCGCTCGAAGGGTGGACGTACGTCGCGCCGACGGAGCCGTTCGAAGACGCGGACGGCGACGGTTCCGCGGCCGACGATCGTTCTCCCGACGGCGACGATGGCGCAGAGAGGGGCGATTCCGTCGGCGACGACGTCGACGGCGTCCGCTTCGTCTGCGGCGAGAGCGACGGCGTCGAGTGGGACCCGCACGACGGCGTTCGCGGCACCGACGTCGGCGGCGACGAACCGTACCGCGACCCGGATCCGGACGGCGTCGGCTGCGGTGAGCCGTTTTACCTCTCGTTCGTCCGTTACGAGGACGGTCGCGAGGTCGATCCGCGCGCCGAGACGGACCTCGTCGAGATCGATCCCGACCCCCGCCCGAGCGGCCCGCGGGGGCCGGACGAGCCGGGAGGACCCAACGGCCCCGGCGACTCCGGCGGCTTCTGGTGAGCCGTCGACCGGCCGATCCGCCGAGCGACGGCGGACCGCCCGTAGCATTATGACCCCGACGCCCGACGCGTGACGTATGCCGGACACCAAATCGGGACGCGACAAGCAGGCGCGAACCAAGGAGCGTCGCCGCATCGAGCGCGACATCTCGGAGGCGCGCGACCGCGGCGACGAGGACGAACCGTCGGACGACGGCCCGGTCGAGTGTTACCGTCGCGGGTGTACCGAGCCCGCCGAGTTCTCGGTCACCGAGCGATACCAGGAAGAGACCGGAAAAGGGGCGGTAGAGGCGACCTCGCTTCTGTGCGTGGACCACACCGTCGCCGAGGGGCCGGCGAACTTAGACAGCGCGTACGACGACTACGTGTTCCGCGTCGAGCCGATCTGACCCCTCCAGTCGTCGAGCCGTCCCGACGACGGAGAGCCGCCGGAGACAACAAACAAACCCCTTAACGCGGGAGCGAGAAGGAGGTCGTATGGAAAGCATCAATCGGACCGCGATCGAACTCGTCGACGAGGCGCTCGACTTCGCCGGCGAGCTCGACGTCGTCGGCTACGAACTGGATAACGGCGCCACCGTCGTCGACTTCGGCGTCGACGCCAACGGCGGCGTCGAGGCGGGCCTGTTGCTCGCCGAGATCCAGACCGCCGGCCTCGCGAACCTTCGGACGCGCATGGGTGAGGTCGCCGACGCCCCGCGCCAGTACGTCGAGCTGTCGACCGATCACCCCGCCGTCGCGCTGCTCTGTTCACAGAAGGCCGGCTGGGAACTCGCCTTCGAGGACGGCTTCGAGGGGCTCGGCTCCGGTCCCGCCCGGGCGCTGGTCGGGCAGGAGACGGAGTTCGAACGCGTCGGCTACTACGACTCCTCGGAGTTCGCCACGCTGACCGTCGAGTCCACGACGCTGCCGACCGAGGAGGTCGCCGAACACGTCGCCGAGTTGGCCGAGGTCGACCCCGAGGGGGTCTTCCTCCCAACGTACGCGACGGGTTCGACCGCCGGCTCGGTCGCGACCGCGGCGCGCGCCGCGGAGCTCGCCGTCTTCCGCCTGCTGGAGGTCGGCTACGAGCCGACCGACGTGCTCCACGCCTCCGGCTCCGCGCCGATGGCGCCGGTCACCCGCGACGAGAACCTCGCGATGGGCCGGACGAACGACGCCTTGGCCTACGGCGGCGAGGTCCACCTGCAGGTCGCCCGCGACGACGACCGCTTCGAGCAGATCGTCTCGACGGCCCGCGAGGAGTACGGCACCCCGTTCGTCGAGGTGTTCGAGGAGGCCGACTGGGACTTCTACGAGGTCCCCGAGAGCGTCTTCGCGCCGGCGAAAGTCACCGTCGACGTCGTCGACGGTCCGGTCTACACGGTCGGCGAGACGGACGAGGCGCTGTTGGCGGAGTCGTTCGACTACCGTTGATGCCGTGGGACCGCGACCGCGGCGCCGTCGACCGCTGGACGGCCTCCGTCGACTACCTGAGGCCCTCCGTCCACCGCTGATGCGGCTCAAACCCGTTCCCGAACCGCCCGAGCGGCTCGACGAGCTTCGGACGCTCCAACGGGCGGTTCCGCTCGTCCCCGGGAGCACGGACGACTGCTGTGCCCGACTGCGTGACCGGTGTGAGCTCGCCGACCGCCACGTCGCGAACGACTGGCTCGCGTTTCTCCGGACGCTCGGACTCGTCCGCGAGACGCCGCGCGGGTTCGTCCGCGCCGACGCGGACCCGACGCCGGAGCGCGTCCGAACGGGACTTCGCGAGGGCGTCCTCCTCGCTCCGGAGGCGATCGCCGCCCTGCGGACCGCCTCTCCGGCCGACCCGCTCACGCCGGCCGCGCTGTTCGAGGCGACGCGCGAGTCGGTCCCCCGTCACGACCGCGCCCGCGATCCGGAGTGGGAGACGTCCTGGCGAGCGCGCGCCGACCGGCTTCTCCGCTGGCTCGCGCTCGTCGACCTCGCGGCGCTAGTTGACGGCGACACCGCCGCGGAGTCGCCGGCGTACGTCGCGGGCGACGCCCTCGACGACGGCTGAAACCCCGCCCTGTCGAAACGCTCGGCGCGCCTGAGTCGTTCGGGACGCCCGCTACGCCCGCGGACGCTCCTCGGAAAACCCCGGAGAATTCCCCGTGACAAGCCTTTTACTCGGAGCCGAAGAGAGTGGGTCCATGGGACGATTCGACGAGAGTGAGTCGCCGCTGGCGGTCCGCTACGAGCCGGCGAGCGTGAAGGACCTGCTCGTGGAGATGAAAGACACGGCGGAGCTGCTCATCGACCTGTCCTACTCCGCGGTCCTCCACGGGAGCCCGACGATCGCCCGCGAGGTCGTCGAACTCGAACACCGCATGGACGTCCTCCAGATGCGCGCGCGGATGAGTCTCATGCTCGCGGCTCGGAACCCCGACGAGGCGGAGACGCTCGCCCCGGTGTTGGGCGTGGTCGAGGCCGCCGACAAGATCTCCGACGCCGCCGGCGACATCGCGAAGATCGTCACCGAGGAGATCGGCCTCCCGGACGCGATGCGGGGCGCGCTCACCGAGGGTGTCGAGACGCTGGTCCGCGGTACGGTCTCGGCCGACTCCGACTACGCCGGGCGGACGCTGGAAGACGTCGACCTGGAGTCGGTCACGGGCGTCCGGGTCATCGCGCTTCGGCGCGACGACGACTGGATCCTCAACCCCGGCCCGAAGACGGAGCTGCGCGCGGGCGACGTGACCCTCCTCCGCGGCCCGGCGGCGGGCGTCTCGGAGGCGTACCCCGAGCTGGCCGGCGAACCGTTCGAGCCGGACGAGCCGGTCGACCCCGCCATCGACGACTTAGAGCGCGCGGTCGACTCCATCGTGTTGATGAAGAACCTCTCTGAGCTCGCGGTCGATCTGGCGTACGGCTCCGTGCTGTTCGACAACGCGACGCTCGCCGAAGAGGTGAGCAACCTCGAGGTCGAGGTCGATGCGCTCCAGTCGCGCTTCGAAGCGTGGACGCTCAGGGCCGCATCGGAGGCGGAAGACCCCGTCTCGCTCCGCGGACTAATCCACCTCGGCGTCGCGACCGAGGAGATCTCCGACGCCGCCGTGGCGATAACCGAGGGGGTCCTGCGTGACATCGGCGTCCACCCGGTCTTGGAGATGGCCGTTCAGGAGTCGGACGAGATCATCACCCGGACCGTGGTCGACGGGAGGAGCGCCCTCGACGGGACGCGCGTCGACGAGGGGGTCCCCGCCACCGACATCTCGACGAGCGTCCTCGCCGTCCGCCGGCCGGGAGAGGGGTGGCTGGTCGGTCCCGACATCGACACGACGCTCCGCGCCGGCGACGCAGTCATCTCGAAGGGCACGCGCACCTCCGCTGAGGCGTTCGAGCGGCTCGCAGCGTCGTGACGGGACCGACGACCGATCGCGTCCGACTCGTCCGTGCCTACTACGACGCGCTCGACGCCGGGGAGTACGACCGGCTCGCCGACCTGCTCGACCCGGCGTTCGTCCAGCGGCGCCCGGACCGAACGTTCGAGGGCCGAGACCGGTTCGTGGCGTTCATGCGCGACGAGCGCCCGATGACGGACACCACTCACGCCGTCGACGCGGTGTACCCGCACGGTCCGGGTGTGGCGGCCCGAGGGCGGCTGCTCGACGCCGCAGACGCCGAGCTGTTCGCGTTCGTCGACGTGTTCGACGTCGACGACGGCCGGCTGGCGGCCTTAGAGACGTACGTCGCCCCCGGCGAAAGCGAGACGTGAGCCGTTAAACACTCGTCACCCACGCCCGGTACTCTTCGTCGAGCTCGTACACCTCGCGGAACGCGCGCTCGATGAACCCCGCCACGCGGTTCGCGTCTGAGCGCGCGGTGACGACGGCGTTCGTCCCTTCCGCCTCCTCCGGGCTGACGAGTTCGTCGATCCTGAACTCCGGGAACTCCCCGAGCAGCCCTTTTAATCGGTCCAGCTCGTCGTCGGTGCAGTCGAGGATGACCTCCGTGCCGGCGAGCTGGATCCACGGGGGGATCTCGCCGCCGCCGGTCGCGTCGCTGTCGGGGTCGATGTCGACGGTCATCACCTCGCTCGACCGGGCGCGGTGGGCTGCCGCCGCGTCCGCGAACAGCTGCAACCGCTCGGCCTCCGTCGCGGCGTCGAATCGGGTCATTACCGATCGTCGCGCCCGCGTCGATTTAAAATACCTTACTCCCGCTCCGTCTCCGCCAGCACGTCCTCGACGAGCGAACGGGTCCGCTCGGCCTCTCGAACCCGATCGTCGATGACCTCCCGTGTTAAGAGATCGAGCTCGGACTCGTCGAGCGCGTCGCGCACTTCGGCGGCCCGGCGGAGCCGCTCGTACGCCTCGCTCCGGGCCAGATCGCGGATCGCACGCAGCGTCGCGACCGTTTCGTCGTCGGCGATCCGCGAGACGAGGGGGATCAGCTCGTCGATCTCGTAGGCCAACTCGTCGCCCTCGGCGGGCGGCCACTCGATCGTCAGCGGCTCGGCGTCCAGCCGCTCGATGTAGGTCCGGTGGACGGCGACGGCCGTCCGGAGTGCCCCCGGGTCGTCGACGTAGTGCTCCAGCTTGGAGTTGGAGTAGTCCGCGTAGTCGAGCAGCGTCGGCAGCGGCTCCTCGCCGGCCGCGTAGTCGGCGACGTACTCGGCGAGATCCGTCGGTGGCACGTCCACGTCGACGAACGGGGTGCTGTCGGCGCGGTCGAGGAACCCGAAGAGCTCGCGGGCCGACGCCGACTTGCGGAACTCGTGGAACGCCCCGCGGACCGCGTCGTTGTACGTCGCGATCGGCTCGCGGATGCGGTCGACGTCGGCCGTCAGATCCGCGTCGGCCATGCTCGCGACGTCCCGCAACTCGTCGAGCCGCGCGTCCAGCGACTTCTTGGCCGCTATCGCCTCCTTGCGCGCCGCCCGGTAGTCGTCCACGGCGTCGTCGCGGTCGTTCAGCAGGTCGACGTACGCTTCAACCGGGTCGAGCGCGCCGCGGGCCGCCGCGAAGTCGCCCTCGGAGAGCCGGCGCTTGTCGACCGCGTCGTCCGCGGCGGCGAACGCGTCGGCCGCGAGCGCGTCGTCGTCCACGTCGACCGCGTTCGCGAAGGCGCCCTCGAACCGGACGTACGAGGCGAAGTCGCCGCTGCCGACCGCGTCCTCCTCGTACTGGTCGAGCACGCGGTGCGCCCGGCGATACGCGTCGACGGCGGCCTCGACCCGGTCCCGCCCGAGGTCGGCGATCCGCCCCTCGATACGCTCGAGCTCGTCGTACCGTTCACGAAGGATCGCGGCCGCCTCGCCGGCCGTGCGGACCGGATCGCTTTCGACCTCGGCGTCGTCGCTCATCAGTACACCTCGTCCGGGTCGAAGACGCGTTCGCCGACGTGCTCTCCGTCGACGGTCCGATAGAAACACGATCGGTAACCGGTGTGACAGGCGCCGCCGCGCTGCTCGACGAGGTACAACAGCGTGTCGGCGTCGCAGTCGACGCGGACCTCGCGGATCGACTGAGTGTGGCCGGAGGAGGCTCCCTTGTGCCACAGCTCGTCGCGCGAGCGCGAGTAGTAGTGCGCCTCGCCGGTGTCGATGGTTCGCTCCAGCGCCTTCGGTGAGACGTACGCGAGCATCAACACCTCTCCGGAGTCGGCGTCCTGTGCGACCGCCGGGACGAGCCCGCTCTCGCCGAAGTCGACGTCGACGCCGGCGTCGATGTCGACGGTCGCCGGGGCGTCGGCCGCGGTGCCTTCGCCGCCCGCTCCCGGATCCGTGTCGCCAGTGGTCATGTCTCGCTGGAGGCGCGCCCCTCGAATAGTCCTTTTGTCTGTTCTCGCTTCGGGGGTGAAAGCGACGCCGACGTCATCCGACCGCGACGCCGTCGCTCCCGGAAGCAGCTTCAGTCCAGCCGCAACACGAGCGCGTCGCCGTCGGGGTAGGCGTCCCCGCGTCGCTCGACGACTTCGAAGCCGAACCCGTCGTACAGCGCGAGCGCGCCGTCGTTGTCAGGGTGCGCCTGAAGCGTGACGGGACCGTCCGCGCCGCCGATGACGGCGGCGAGGAGTCCGCGGGCGCGTCCCTCTCGGCGGCGGTCCGGTGCGACGACGAGCTCGGCGAGGTGGACGCCGGCCCTCGTCGGGGCGTCGACCGGTAGCAGGTAGCCGACGACGCGTTCGGGTTCGTCGCTCTCGCCGCTCCAGTCGCTTCCGCCAGCGGCCTCCTCCGTGACGCTCACGAGCGCATCGCCGACCGCGAGCCCGTACTCCAACAGGTCCGGGTTCGGTCGCTGGAGGAACGACTGGAGCTCGCGGATCCGGTCGGCGTCTGCCGGACGCGCCGGACGGACCCGCGGATCTGGCGCGGTCGAAGCGCCGTTTTCGTCATTGGGTTTCCGCTCCGTCATCTCAGATCCCCGTCCCGAGGGCCGCCCAGACCCCGACGGCGACGATCGCCCCAGACAGCGTTGCGAGGAAGTTCACCGCCTGATTCCCGATCCGGTCGCCCTCGACCAGCGCGCCGAGGAGGCTGTCGACCGTCATCCCGACGACCCCCGCGAGGACGACGATCCCGCCGCCGTCGACGGGGTCACCGACCGGCATCCCGACCGCGGCGATGCCGCCGACGACGAGCGCCCCGGCGAGACCGGCCACTTCGCCCTGCCACGTTATCGCGCCGTCGGTTCCCGGCTCGACCCGCCGGAGGGTCGTGACGAGCCGCGGGTCGTCGTATAACCCGCCGATCTCAGAGGAGAGCGTGTCCGCCATCGCGGTCGCGGTCGCGCCGGCGAACGCGAACGCGAACAGCGCCGGCGGGGCGTCGACGTGAGCCGCCGCCGCGTAGCCGATGACCGCGACGAGCGCGACCGCCGAGTTCGCCAGCACGTTGCCGGTGCCGCGGGCCCCCTCGTTCTCCTGAGCGACGCCGCGGTCGGCCTTCTCGTCGAACCGGTACTTCGAGGCGAGCCCGCCGAACGCGTAAAACGACATGAGCGTGAGGAACCAGCCGACGCCGCCGAGCACGACCGCCAACAGCGCCGACAACACGCCGGTCAACATCCCCGGGACGGAGGCGGTTCCGAGGGCGAACGAGATGTACCCGAGCGCGCCGGTCACGCCGAGCCCGAAGAGAATGATCGGGGCGCTGACGGACGGGGAGAGCGCGATGAACCCCCAGACGGCGAACGCGACCAAAATCACCGTGATGTGCGCGTCCCGGGCGAACACCAGCGACCTGATGAACGCCGCGGTCAACGCCGCCACGGCCGCCAGAAAGACGATACCCGGGATCGCGGATTCGACCCCGGCGACGGCGAGTCCGTCGCCGCCGCCCACGGCGACGACGGCGGCCGAGCCGAGCGCGTCGTTCGGACCGGCGGCGGTCTGCAGCCGCACGAGCACCTGCCCGACGAGCGCCGCCACGGCCCCGCCGGTAACGTATCCGGCGACGAGCGGGAACTCCCCGGTCGAGCGCCGGGCGACGAGTTCGCGGCCGACACGTCCACCGCCGACCGCGAGCGCCGCCGCCGCGAACGCTTCGTACGGGAGCGGAACGCGAGGATACGAGGCGAACAGCGCGAGACCGGCGGCGGCGAGGGCGAAGGCGACGAGTCCGTAGAGCCGCTCCTCGTCTCTGTCGCCCGGGAGCGCCAGGGTCTCGAACCACTCGCCGTCGCGGATCCCGAAGAACGCGAGGCCGGCGACGGCGAGAAACGGCACCGCCGCGGCGTCGCCCAGGGCCGGTGCGAGGACCGCCAGCGCGGCCACCGCGGCGAAGATGCTCGCGCGTCGAAGCCTCGATGTCACACCGACGGCTACCCGCGACGAACACTTAACGGTCCCGACAGCGTCCGGACCGGGGGCCGAATCCGTGGGTCCGCCTCTGTCAAACCGACCGACGCCGGCGCACCGCTCGCTCGGCACGTACCGGACGGCCGATAGCGGATCGGGCCGCGCGCGGCCCGACCGCGACCGGACTCAGTACCGGTACTCGTTGAACTGCACCGCGTGCCCCTCTATCACGCGCACGGACTGCTCCGGATCTTCGTCGTCATCGGAGCCGTCTTCGTGTGAGTTAACCACACTCATATGTGGGCGGTCGACGTTGTCGGTTATAAACATTTTCCACCCGGTGAAAGTGACCTTCCGTGAGGCGGATGCGGTGAGCGCGTCCGCGGTTCGGGCGGCGATCCGGTACTTCAGCCGATGACTCGGTCGATCTCGCCGAGGTCGTCGAGCACGTGATCCGGCGTGATATCCGACGACGCGAGCGCGTCGTCGTCGGTGACGCCGGACCGCACGAGGACGGTCGTCATTCCGGCGCGCTCTCCGAGCGCGATGTCGGTATCCAGCCGATCGCCGGCCACGAGACACTCCTCGGGCGGATACGGGAGTCGTTCGCGGACCATTTCGATGGCCGTGTCCGAGGGTTTTCCGAGGACGGCGTCGGGCTCCCGCTCGGCGACGCCAGCGATCGCGTTGATGACGGCGCCCGAGCCCGGCACGTCGCGTTCGGGAGCCGGAATGATCACGTCCGGGTCGGTCCCGATGAACGGGATGTCGCGTTCGAGCGCCCACATCGCCGCACAGAGGTCGTCGTAGTCGAACTCGCGGTCGATCGAGGCGACGAGCGCGTCGGCGTCGTCGACGTCGTCGGTGGTGGCGAGCCCGGCCGCGTCGAACTGGTCGAGCAGTCCCGGCTCGGCGATACACAACAGGTCGTCGTCGGCGTGGTGCTCGCGCAGGTATCTGGTCGTCACCGCTCCGGCGGTAAACACCCGGTCGGCCTCCACCTCGTACCCCGCGGCACCGAGCCGGTCGACGTACGCCGGCGGTGCCTTCGTCGGGTTGTTCGAGACGAACAGCGTCTCGATACCGGCGTCTCGAATCCGTTCGTATCCCGCCGGCGCGCCCGGTATCGGATCGTTGCCCCGCACGACCGTCCCGTCCACGTCGAGGACTGCCCCGCTGAATTCCATGGACGCTATCGGAGTGCCACGGCCGTAGTGGTTGCGGACCGATCGGCGATGCCCCGCCCCAGATTCGGGATGATTTTCAGCTTCGGGATAACGGAAGGGTAAAGCGGCATCGTCCCCAACAGCTGTGTACTG
>CAZNOA010000012.1:0-20348 GCA_964574565.1 uncultured Halobellus sp.
TCGCCGCGGTGCCAGTTCGCGCCGAACTCGCCGACGAGGAGGTCTTCGAGCGCGACCGAGTAGGCGTCTGGAAGCCGCTTGGGCGCCCACTCCGGCGGGGAGATCGGCCCCTCCGCGACGGGTTCGAAGCTCCCGTCGTCGCGCTCGCGGAGGCGGAGGTCGAACGCCTCCTCGCGGAGGACCTCGCGGACGACCGCCGGGTGGGGCGTCCCCTCGATGTACTCGGCGATCTCCTCGGGGTCGATCGGTCTGACGTTACGCAGGTAGTTGGCGTTGTTTCGGACGGCGTCTCTGTCTATCATAACTGACTGGCTTGGCGGTCACTCGTGCCGATTGCGGCCGTCACGGTCGCCGCGGGCCCGCTCGTACAGCGCCGCGAACGCCTCCGGGTCGGCGTCGGCGATCTCGCGGGCCGCCGCGGCGACGTCGTCGGCGCCGTCGAAGGCGCGCTGGATCTCGGCGTACACCGCGGGCGACCCCTCGGTGACGGTGTCGGCGACCTCGTCGAGCGCGGCGGAGACGGGCGTGTGGAACTCCTCGCGCACCTCGTCGCCGGCGAGCCGCCACGCGAGCACCGCGGCGTGCGCGCCGGCCTGGACCGTCTCCATCGCCGCGTCGTGCTCCGCGGGCGTCGTCTCGAACACGTCGTTACCGCCGGCCTCGATCGCGGCCGAGATGCCCTCGACGATCGGCCCCTCGCGGTCGGCGACGACGGCGACGTTGCCGGGAACCCGCGGCGGGGCGAACAGCGGGTGGTAGCTCGCGCGTTCGAGGTCGGACGCGTGCTCCCGCATCGCCGCGGTCGCCGCCGCCATCTCGCCCGAGACGTCGAACATCGCCTCCTCGGCGCGCGTCGCGTACTCCTCGACCGCCGCGGGGACCGCGGACATCGGCACCGCGAGGCACACCGCGTCGTGGGTCGTCTCGGCGCCGACCGGAACCGCCTCCGCCTCGCGGGCGGCGGCGGCGTCCGCGGCGACTTCTGGGTCGCGGTCGGCGAACGCGACCGTCGCGTCGACCGGCGACTCCTCGGCCGACACCGTATCGGCGATCCACCGGCCGATCTCGCCCGCGCCCACGACGAGTAGGTCCATCGGTTGTTCGAACCGAGGGCTCGCGAGGCTTAAAAAGGCTCGACTCGAGCGCCCGGGTGAGCGTCCGAAACGCCGTCAGTCCGCGCTCGCTCGACGGAGCGGACCGTCGTTCGGTGCGACGGCTCTCACCGCGGGGAGCAGGGCCAGAGCGATGACGAGCTCGAGGCCGCCGACCGCGAGGAACGCGGTCGTGTATCCGAACGCCTCCGTGACGGTGCCGCCGACGAGGAAGCCGGTGAGGAAGCCGAGCGAGCCGAAGACGTTGAACAGACCCATCGCCGCGCCGCGGGTGTCCGGGTCGACGAGATCCGTGACGAGCGCCATCGTCGCCGGCGCCATCAGCGCGCCGCAGACGCCGACGAGAATCATCGTACCGGCCGCGAGCGGATACGCCGGCGCGACCCCGACGCCGACCGTGGCGACCCCGTACGCCAGCGATCCGACGACGATCGGATAGAACCGACCGATCCGGTCCGACAGCGCGCCGAGAGGCGCCTGCAACAGCGCGAACGGGACGAAAAACAGCGCGAGCGTCGCCCCCGCGGCGGTCGCCGAAAGCCCGAACGTCTCGGGATCCTGGAAGTAGTAGACGCCGACGAGCGCGAAGAAGCCGGCCGTGAGCCGGTCGACGAACCCGAACGCGAGCGGGACGGCGAGTCCCGGCGTCGTCCGCGTCCGAGCGAGCACCTCGCGGAAGCCGGCTTCGGCGGCCTCGGCGGCCTCAGCTTCCTGATCCGGGTCGCCGTCGGGCGGCCGCTCGTCGACCGTCGCCGCGAGCAGTCCGGCACCCGCGAGCACCGCTGCACCGGCGTACACCGGGTAAAAGGCGTTCGCGTCGGCGAGCCCGCCGCCGATCACTGAGCCGACCGCCGCACCGAGGCCGATGGCGAGTCCCGCGACGCCCATGTTGCGACCGTTCCCGCCGCCCAGATCCATCAGGAGCGTGATCGCCAAAGAGAACGCGCCGATGGTGAGCGCCCCGCCGACGACGCGGACGACGAGGGCGGCCTGGAAGCCGAGGCCGATCCCGGGGAGCGCTGCGAGCGCGACGTAGGCGGCCGCCCCGCCGAGCGCGCCGACGACGATGAGCGGAACCCGCCGCCCGAGGGCGTCGCTCGCGGCGCCCCACACGACCGCGAAGGAGACGAACGCGGCGAACTCCGCGACGAGGAACCACATGCCGGCGTCGATGCCGGCCGGTGCGCCCAGCGCGACGACGAGACCCGGCACGCCCGGGTAGACGAGGACCTGCGAGATCAACACCGCGAGTACGACGGCGCCGAGCCGGCGTCGCTTCCCGCGGTCGTCGTCCATCATCGACTTATAAAAGTGGTCGGACGGTCAAAAGACCGACGCTCGGGGGTGTCGAGGAGCAGGCGCCGACCGGCGCTGCCGGGGTCGTTTATAGCGCTTCGTCGATGGCGGCCATCACCGTCTCCGCGGCGTACCCGTCCTCGACGGCGGTGCCGTTCACGAAGAGCGTCGGCGTCCCGCCGACGCCCATCGATTCGCCCTCGTCTTTATCGCTCATCAGGGCCTCCTCGTACGCCGAGAACTGCGCGTCTGCCAGCGCCGCGCACGGGTCGGCACCGGCCGCTTCCGCCGCCTCGCCGATCGCCTGTCCGTCGTAGCTCCCGTGCGACTCGTAGACGGTCGACGTGAACGTCGTGAACGCCTCGTCGCCCTCGCGAGCCCCGACGCCGCGCGCCGCGCTGGCGACGGGAACGGCCCACGTTTCGTCGACCGGAATCGGGAAGTCCCAGTGTTCGTATCGGATCTCGTTGGTGTCGATGTACTCCTCGCGAATGACCGGGAACTCCTCGAGTTTGTACGTCGCACAGTGGCCGCAGGTGAAGTCCTCGAACGCCTGCACGACGACGTCGGCGTCCGGGTCCCCGAGAGCCGGTCGGTAGTCGAGGTCCGGCGAAGTCGGCTCTTCGAGGTCGCAGTCGTAGCCGGCCGCGTCCAGTTCGGGTTCCGAGTCGCCGCCGAGACAGCCGGCCGCGCCGACGACGCCGGCCGCGGCCGCCCCCGCGAGGAGGGACCGTCGCGTGTGTTCCATAGGCGAGTTTGGGGTCGGAGCCCACTTAACCGCACCGCGACGGACGCGCCGTCGCCTCGAGACCGCGGGTCCGTCTCGCCACCGGGAGCGACAGCGCTCCGCGCATCGCCGGACGGGACCGACCGTCACCGCGATCCGAGCGGACGCCCGAACGCTTTTGCCGACGCCTCGCGACCCTCCGGTATGAGCGACTGGGACCTCGACCTGCGGGACGCCGAAGAACAGATGGACGAGGCGTTCGCGGCCGCCGGCGACGTCGTCCTCGGCGTCCTCGACGGCACCACGGAGCCGGAAGAGTGGATCCGCAGCGTCGACTACGGCAACACGCTCGTGTTGTCCATCGACGGCGACCTCAACGAGCTCGCCGCCGGGTTCGCCCGAGAGATCAAAGACATGGACGGTGAGCTGATGCACTTCCGCGGGTTCCTCGTCGTCACACCGCCGGGCGTGAGCATCGACACGGACCGACTGAGCGAGTGACGGCAGTCGCCCCGACGGGTCGGGCGGCTGCCGGAGATCGGGTCCTCGAACGTTGTTGGCCCGGCCGCTGCGTTTGCCGTTTTCCGGCGTTGACACGAGCGCAAGAAGTATGACACCGGGGTGAGACGAGTAGGGTATGAAAGCCGTTGTACTCGCGGGTGGCTACGCGACCCGACTCTGGCCGATCACCGAACACCGACCGAAGATGTTCTTGCCGGTGGGAGAGAACACCGTCATCGACGAGATCTTCGAGGACTTCGAGGCCGACGACCGCGTCGACGAGGTGTTCGTCTCGACGAACGAGCGGTTCGCCGAGGCGTTCGAGGAGTACCTCGCCGACAGCCCGTTCGAGAAGCCGACCCTGTCGGTCGAAGAGACGGTCGAGGAAGACGAGAAGTTCGGGGTCGTCGGGGCGCTCGCCCAGCTCGTCGAGCGTGAGGGCGTCGACGACGATCTCATCGTCGTCGCCGGCGACAACATGATCAGCTTCGATCTGGCCGACTTCGCCGACTTCTTCGAGTCGAAGGGGACGCCGACGCTGGCCGCCTACGACGTCGGCGACCGCGAGCGCGCGAAATCGTACGGGCTCGTCGATCTCGACGGCGACGAGGTCGTCGACTTCCAGGAGAAGCCCGACGACCCGAAGACGACGCTCGTCTCCATCGCCTGTTACGCCTTCCCGGCGGAGACGCTCCCCGACCTCGCGACGTATCTCGAAGACGGGAACAACCCGGACGAGCCGGGATGGTTCATGCAGTGGCTCCAGAGCCGCGGCCCGGTCCACGCGTACACCTTCGACGGCGCGTGGTTCGACATCGGCACCGCCGAGAGCTACCTCGACGCGGTCGAGTACGCCCTGGAGGGCGGCACGCTCGTCGCCGACGACGCGACGGTCGAGGGGTCCGACCTCGGCGACGTCGTTCACGTGATGTCCGGGGCGACCGTCACCGACTCGACGCTTGAGCGCGCGGTCGTCTTCCCGAACGCGACGATCACCGACTCCGATATCAGCAACTCCGTGATCGACGAGGGAGCCACCCTCGAGGGGGTCACGCTGTCCGGCGCACTGATCGGTTCGTACACATCGATCACCAACGGCGACGGGTTCTGAGCGGCTCAGTTCCCGCCGCCGGAACCCCCGTCAGGGCCCGTTCGGTCGTCCGTCGATCCGCCGACCTGACGGTGGGTGTGGTGATAACAGTCGAGCGCAGCGCTGTCGGCATCTGATTCGTCGACGGACTCTCTGCCGCTGCCGGACTCCCCGTCGACGCCGGACTCCCCGTCGACGCCGGATTCCCTGTCGCCGCCGCGGTCCGTGTTGTCGCCGCGCTCTCGGCCGGCTTCGCCGTCGGGTACCGGTCGAAAACACACCCGCCGGTACCGTTCGTTGTCGAGCAGGTTGACGACGAACCCCTCGGCGTGACGCGACACCGACTCGTACGGGGCGTCACAGGCGGGACATCGGTCGGGAGGGTTCTCTGGTACGTGCATTCGACGCCCGTTAGCTCGGCGTGTCTCTATCGTAGGGGCTCCAGCTTGAAAAACCGATCTCAGGTTCGAACCCCGGGCGAGGCGCGGCGAGCTGACAGCTTCGATCTCGACAGTTACCACAGTATCGCTGGATTTTCTAGTACATACTCGCTTATTAAATAACTACGTATACCCCAGTATATATCGCACATACTCAGTTTTATGTCGCTCCCGAAGCCGCCTTCGATCGTCTCTCATGTCCAACGATCGACGCGACCGGCGATACCTGAGCGACGACGACAAGCGCCCCGGATCGGTAGGGGAGTCCGCTTCGGAGACGGTGGAAACGACGGGTGTGACCACGGCGACCGACGTGAGCGCGGGGACCGAGTCGAAAACGACGGCCGGCTCGACGACGACCGAGTCGACGGCGGCGACCGCGGGCGACTGCGGCTGCGGCCGAGACCACCGCGGCGTCACGCGGCGGACCGTCCTCGGCGGGGCGGCTGCCGCGGTGACCGCGAGCGCGTTCAGCCTGCCGGCGGCCGCACAGGAGGACGACACGTTCACGATCGTCCACGACCTCCACTCCCACAGCGACATCGGAGAGCCGGGCGGACCGAACATCGCCCGGTATCAGACCGTACTTCAAGAGCAGCTCGGTGATCGCGACGACGTGCTGTTCATGGGGAGCGGCGACGAGCTCGGCTCCTCGCTCGTCTCGTTTTTCACCGAGGGGGAGCACAAAGTCGAGTTCATGAACGACATGGGGCTCTCGCTGGTCGGTGTCGGGAACCACGACTTCGACTACGGGATCGACAGCGCCCTCGAGCAGTTCGAACAGAGCGAGTTCCCGTGGGTCACCTCGAACCTCAAGACGCCCGACGGCGAGCAGCTTCCCAACACCGAGGAGTACGTGATCCGAGAGGTGAACGGGATCCGCCTCGGCGTGTTTAACGTCGTGCTCGACGGCTTCCACAACATCACCGACTACCCCGAGGAGTACATCCAAGAGGACCCGGTCGAGCGCTCCGAGGAGATGACGGCGATGCTCCGCGAGGAGGAGGACTGCGACGTCGTCGTCCTCGCCTCGCACGTCCCGCACGAGCGCCACTTCGAGATCGCCGAACGGGTCGACGGGCTGGACGCCATCTTCGGCTCGCACTCGCACGTCACCTTCGACGACGCGGAGATTCACGAAGACACGGTGATAAGCGAGATCGGGTACGCCTACTTCCACGTCGGCGTAATGACCCTCGACGCATCGGGCGAGTTAGTCGACTGGCAGCGGATCGATCTCGTCGACGACGAGGGGGAGCCCGTCGACATCGATCCGGACCCGGACTTCCTCGAACGGCTCGAAGCACAGCTGGCGGCGATCGACGAGGAGGTGTCCCAGACCATAGGCGAGACGACGCTCGAGTTGAGCGCCTCGGGGGCCGTCAACTACGCCCGGGAGAGCACGATGGGGAACCTCATCACGAACGCGATGCTCGACTTCTACGAGGAGGCGGACGTCGCGTTCCAGAACGCCGGCGGGATCCGAACGAACGACACGTACGGCCCCGGCGAGCTCACGCTTCAAGACATCCTCGAGATCAACCCGTTCGACAACGAGATCATCCTCTTCGAGGCGACCGGCGAGCAGATCCGGTCCGCGCTCGGTCAGCGCGGCCTCGTCGACGTCGAAGACGAGGGGTCACGGATATCGTATCTCGGGGGCGAGGCGCCGTTCGGTGCCCAGCAGGGCCAACAGGTCGCCGGGATCCAGTACGAGTGGCGCGGCCACGAGGAGCCGGAGGTACTCGAGGTGTTCGTGGACGGAGAGCCGATCGAGGACGACGAGACGTACACGGTCGCCACCACGGACTTCATCAAAGACACCGCCAGCGGATACGAGGCGTTCCACGCGATCCCCGACGAGGATATCATCGCGGAGTCCGGCACCCAGTACGGTCCGGCGGTCGCCGAGTACATCAGCGCTCGCGGGGAAGTGACGCCCTCGCTGGAGAACCGTATTCTGCGCGTCGACGAGCCCGTCGGCGAGGCGCACGGGGTCGACGTCGACGGCGACACGACCACGGTGGCGATCCCGCACCCGGGAGACGCCGCGGAGGCGATCACGGAAGACGAGCCGTACCGAGCGGTGACGCGAACCGGTGCGGAGGCGACCGCGACGGGTGTCGAAACGACCGACGACGCCGTCGAGGTCCGGTTCGACACCGAGGATCTCCGCGGGCTCGTCTCGATCGACGAGCCGCACCTCCGGGTGTTCGGCGGGTTCGATCCGAACGACGGCTACTACGACTACGAGGACGAAGACGGCGACCAGCGGGAGCTCCCCGCGTCGGCCGCCTACGACGCGTTCAAGCTCCGGTCGCCGGTTCCGGCCGACGCGCTGGGCCCGCTTCAGGTCGACGACGAGGAGGACGACGACGACGAAGAAGACGACCCCGAGGACGACGAGACGGACACGCCCGAAGACGAGCCGGAGACCGGCGACGAGGCGCCCGGCTTCGGTCCGCTCGCCGCCCTGACCGGCGTCGGCGGTGCCGCGTACTGGCTGTCGAAGCGCGGCGACGACGAGGACGAGGAGGCATGACGGGCACGGGCGACTCGGACGCCGTTTGAGTCGGTGTCGACGCGCCGCTGACGCCCGTCCGGATCAGAACTCGACGAGGTCGTCGTCGACGCCGCGGAGGCTCTCGGCCAACCGGGACTCCTCCGGAACCGCACGCAGGAACGCCGGCGAGCCGAACGGCGCCTCGCCGTTGACCGAAACCAGTCCGAGGTCGGCGGGGTCGCCGTCCAAGCCCGTGAGGAACGCGACGGTTCGGACCGCCGGCACGTCGTCGATCCGCGCCGGCTCGTCGACGGAGCCGTACAGCGACTCGTGGGTCGCGACGTGATGGACGCAGGTCGGCGTCGGCGCGAAACACAGCAGGAATCGGGCGCCCGGCTCGGTCCGCCCGAGCTTCGGCCGGATCGCGTGAGCGTCGTCGGCGTGGAAGTAGCGCTCCATCCGCCGGTACTGCCGGAGGACCTCGTTGGCCCCGGTGGCTCGCCGGATCGCCGCGTCGCTTTTGAGCTCGACGACGTGATCGACGCGTTCGGGCGTTCGGAGACGAACGTAGAGGTCGACGACCCCCCGGCGACCCTCCGCGTCGTACGGCTCTTCGAGCCGGATCTCCGGGTCGTCGTGGGCGGCGGCGTAGTGGTCGACGACGCGCGTCGCCAGTTCGTCTTCCCGCATACGGACGACGGTGGGTCGCCGCGGAGAATAAAGTCGCCGGAGTCGGCGGGGCGCGGCGCGGATACTCGTCGGTCGACGCGGCGGCGTCGGGCGGCTACCGGCTACTCGCCGTCGGCCGAACCGTCATCCGGCGAGTCGTCGGAGAGCCGCTTGGCCGCCAACGCCGCACCGCCGACACCGGCCGCGCCGGCGGCGATCCCCAGTCCGGGGATTCCGTCTTCGGTGACGCTCTCGGCGTCGTCGCCGGCGTCCTCCGCTTCCGTCTCGTCGTCGCTCGCGGATCCGTCGCTCTCGGCGTCGTCGCTCTCGGATCCGTCGCCGACCGCGTCGTCGACATCGAGGTCCTCACGCGAGAGGTCACCGACGGTGACGTACGGTAACGCCGGCGGCGACTCCGCGTCGTACTCGGAGAGGGCCGCGACCCGGTCGACGTCGTCGGGGGTGATCATGTCCATCACCTTCGGATCCCAGTTCCCGTCGTTGCCGCCGCCGATGACGTGGTCGTCGGCCTCGGCCTCGACGCTCCGGAGTCCGCCCTCACCGAACCCGTCGAACGGGCAGACGACGGCCGCGAAGGCGACGCCGCGCTCGGCGTCCCACCCGATCGCCCGCCGCGGCACGTCGACGGTGACGGTGTCCCCGTCGCCGTCGACCGCAACCTCGACGTCGCTCGAGACCGCCTCACCGGCGGCGTCTTCGACCCCGGAGCCGGTCTCCGGGTTGACGTTTATCCGGTAGTTGTACGGCGCCTCGAAGGCGACGTTGGTCCCGGTCCGCCCGTCGGTCGTCGCCGGGTCGTCGGTCGCCGGGTCGGTGACGTAGATCTGCGGGAGCTGGTGGCTGAAGCCGGGATCGAACTCCCACGGGTTCTGTAGGGGTTCGGCGAACTCGTACTCGAAGCGGACGCGGTCTCGCGACTCGTGAACGGTGAGCCCCGACAGGTCCCACGCCCCCTCGTAGTAGTCGTCGGCCAGCGGGGTCTCGTAGCTCCCGGGTCCGGGCGCCTCGCCGGTCGGAGCGTCGAAGCTCGCGACCTCCTCGTACGGGGTGACGAGCGGGACGAAGCCGATCTCGGCCGGCGTGTCGGCGTCGTACGCGAGCGCCGCCGACCGGTCGACCCCGACGTCGACGACGAGATCGATGACGTTCGGGTTCGCGTCGTCGTCGCGGCCGCCGCCGAAGGCGGCCGCTGTCGCTGCGGCGTCGACGGGGGTGACGTTCCCCGGGCGGTCGGGCGCGTAGCCGAGCAGGAGCGGGGCGACGGACGCCGCCTCCAGATCGACCGGGAACGCCCCCTTCGGAATCGACGCGATGATCGCGTCGGAGACCTCGTTGATCCGCACCGAGCCGTCGGCGACGACGTCGCCGGACGCGTCCTCGACGCGGGCGCCGTGTTCGCCGTCGACGACGAGCCGGTGGGTGTGTGGCTCGGCGAGTTCGGCGTTGACGCCGGGTCGCGTGGTCGTCGTGGCGTCCGCTTCGCTCTCGTCTTCCCGCAGATACACCTGGAGGTGTTGGACGGAGAACCCCTCGGACAGGTCCCACGGGTTCTCGAGGTCGCCGTCGATCCGGGCACGGAACTGCACGTCGGTCGGCGTCTCGTGGATCGAGAACTCCGTGAGGTCGAACGCCCCGTCGGCGTAGGCGTCGTCGGTCGGATACGTGTACTCGCCGGGGCCGTGATCGGTGCCCCTGTCGACGTCCATCTCCGCGACCGGTTCGCCGATCTCCAAGAGGTCGGGCGCCTCGAGAACGGCTACGGTGTCGATCTCGACCGCGCGGGCGTTCGACGGGCTATCGAAGCTGACGTCGGTGCCCGAGACGAGGTCGGTGCCACCGATTCCGGGCCGGAGGTACACCTCGGCCGTCCCGGGCTCGAAGTTGATGACGACCACGACGCGCTCCGGCCCCTCGACGTCGTCGAGACCGGACGCGTCACGCCCGAAGACGAGGGTGTCACCCGAGACCGCGTTGTGCCACGCGCCGGAGAGGTCGGCCCGTGGCTTGAGCGCGTCCAACTCGTGGTAGGCGTCGATGAGCTCGCGGTAGAACGCGAGGTGGTCCGCATCGTACTCGCGCCAGTTCATGAACGCGCGCTGTTTGCCGTCGGGGTTCACGTCGCCCTCGTCTCGCGGGTCGTCGTCGCCGCGGTGGCGGTTCTCGCCGAACTCGGAGATCGCTCTCTCCTGTCCGTAGTAGACGTGCGGAACGCCCGGAAGCGCCACCCCGGCCGCCCACGTGGCGCGCTGTGCCTTTCTTGGATCGCCGCGCGAGCCGTCGAGGGCGCGGTTGAGCGCGCGCTCCTCGTCGTGGTTCTCGATGGCGTTGAGGATGAGCGAGTAGTCGGGGAACCCCTGTTCGGCCCGCGCGCGGATCGAGTCGAACAGCTCGTCGGGGTTCGTGTCGCCGGCGGCGACTCCGTGAGCGGGGACGGTGAACCCCTCGGTGTCGAAGTGCATGTCGAACTCGTTCTCCGAGAACGCCGGGTCGTTTGGAATCGCCTCGTCCAAGAGGAGGAACTCGCTGTCGTTCGTCCGGCACACCTCGCGGACGTCCTTCCAGAAGCTGTGCGGGACCCCCCACGCGATGTCACACCGGAAGCCGTCGACGCCGATCTCGCCGGACCAGAAGTCGGCGACAGCGAGCATGTACTCGCGGAGCGCGACGTTGTCGAAGTTGAAGTTGGGGTGGAGCTGGAGGTTCCAGAAGCCGGTGACGAACGGCTCCGGCTCCAACACCTCGCCGTCCCACGTCCGCTCGGCTTCGATCCGGTCGAACCAGTCGAAGTACTGCGACTCGTGGTCCCACGACTCGACGACGGGCCAGAACTCCGGCTCGTCGGTCTGGCTCGCGATCGTGTCCTGGAACTCCGGCATCGTCCGCCCGCCGTGGTTGATGACCAGATCGAGACAGACGCGGATGTCGCGCTCGTGACAGGCGTCGACGAACGCCTCGTACGCCTCGATCGGGTCCGAGCCCTCCGGAACGAGGTCCTCGGCGACGCCGAAGAAGTCGGTGATGTCGTATCCGTGCGGACCGCCGCCGGGAAGCTCTCGGTTCGGGCTGACGGCGGGGTGGATCGGCGTCAGCCAGACCACGTCGACGCCGAGTTCCTCCAGGTAGTCCACGCCGCGGGCGACCCCGTCGGACTCCCCCGCGGTCGTCCCGTCGATCAGCGTGTCGAGCGTCGTCGCGCCCCGCTCGCCGGCCCACGACCGGGTGAAAATCTGGTACATGACTCCCTCCTCGATCCACTCCGGCGCGCGGTTCGGCAGGGAGACGTCACCGTCCGGGTGGAGTTCGACCATGTCCACGACCGACCGGCGATCGCCGTCGTGAACGACCGCGTGAACGCGGGCCGACTCGCCGTCGAGGGCGGCGGCGTCGACCGTTGCGGTCGTGCCCGCCACGTCGACGGCGTCGGTGTCGAGCGCGTCGCGGTCGTCGACGAGGACGTGCAGTGTCAGGTCGTCGGCCGAGACGGCCGCGTCGGGCGCCGGGGCCGCGTTGGCGTCGATTTCGAAGGTCCCGCCGTCGTGTGTCGCGTCGAGTTCGAGCCGCGGCGGGCCGGCGCCGGCCGACTCGTCGTCGGGGAGCGCTTCGATCGTGAGCCGGTGGGTGCCGTCGGGCGCGTCGAGTTCGAGGACGTACGTTCCCGCGATATCGGCCTCGAACTCCGCGACGTTCTGCCGCCCCTCGTCGTACCGCGGGCGGTCTTCGAACAGCGAGGTGGCGTACGTGAGGTCCACGTCGCTGTCGGCCGGCCGCTCGACGACCGACCAGACGAAGTCGTCGGCGTCGTAGTTCCCGGGGTCGCGGTCGGGGGTCGGGATCCCCGGGGCGAGGTTATCCCGGTCGCCGATGAATTCGGGACCGACCCACGCCGTGTTCCAGAGCTGCTCGCCGACAGAGACGAACAGTGGCTGACCGGGGTGATACGAGCCCGTGCCGGTCGGGGTCCGGTCGCTCGTCTGTCCGTGTGAGGCGGAGCCGTCCGTCGCGGCGCCGGCCGAGCCGGTCGCACCGAGGACGCCGAGTCCCGCGAGCCCGCCGAGAACTGTTCGTCGATGGAGGTTTCGACTGTCGTCGTGTGAGTGTTGCATGTGTGTGATCCGCTATCAGCGCGAGATGACGAACGATTGGGCCGGTTCGTCATAAAACTTAGTGAACTTCTTCTTCACAAGTATCCGTCGCCGACCGGGAGACGCTCTTCTGACCGAGACCGTCGGGTCAACGGTCGTCCGCACGGTTCGGGACGACGCAAAAAGTTCTCTGAATCTATCACGATCGATTCGACGGATGACGGGAGCGTGTTCTCAGTTTCTCCCACTCGTCAAGGGGTTTGTAAGGCTCGAACACCTATCTCTCAACGATGACAAACAGAATGTCTAGACGGCGGTATCTCGCCGGAACCGGAGCCGCAGTTACGATCGGCGCTCTCGCCGGATGCGCTGACGACGATCCCAACGGTGGAGCGGACGACGACGGCGCGGCAGGCGGCGACGATGACGTCCCCGAGGCCATCGACGACTACCTCGCCGACGCCCGTGGCTACGACGGAACGATCGCGGATCACACTGGAGAAGACGAGGTCGTCGTCGACGTCGGCGCCGGCGATGTCGGCTTCGCGTTCGACCCGGCCGCGATCCGCATCGACGCCGGAACGACCGTTCGCTGGGAGTGGACCGGCGAGGGCGGCGCGCACAACGTCGCGTCCGCCGAGGGCTCGGCGTCGGATTTCAACAGCGGCGACGCCGTCGACGACGCCGGTGAGACGTTCGAGCAGTCCTTCGACGACGACGGGATCCAGCTGTACGAGTGTACCCCGCACGTCGCCAACGGGATGCTCGGCGCGATCGAAGTCGTCGAGTAATGCGTCCGCCGGCCGCCGCGGTCGATCGCGTCGGAGCCGGTAACACCCGCGTCACCCGGTTCGCTTCGTGTTCGTGCGGGTACAAGTAGTCGCGACGCGTACCAGTTGATATGACTACCAATCTCGAGACGCCCGGGATCCACCACGTGACCGCCATCGCGAGCGACCCGGCCGCGAACCACGCGTTCTACACCGACACGCTCGGGCTCCGGCTCGTCAAGCGGAGCGTCAATCAGGACGACGTCGGCGTCTATCACCTGTTTTACGCCGACGACGCCGGGACCCCCGGAACCAGCATGACCTTCTTCCCGTACGTGGGGGCCCGACCGGGCCGCGTCGGCGCCGGGCAGGCCTCGACGGTCTCGTTTACGATCCCCGCCCCGTCGGTCGACTACTGGACCGGTCGGCTCGCGGACCGCGGGATCGACGTCGAGACGTTCCAGCGGTTCGGCGACGACGTCGTCGGGTTCGCGGACCCGGACGGGCTCCCGCTGGAGCTCGTCGCGCGCGAGGACGCCTCCGCTGGCGATCCGGCGACCGGACCCGTCCCTGCCGCCCACGCGATCCGCGGGTTCTTTTCGGTCGAGCTCTCGCTGTCCGACGCCGACTCGACCGTTCCCCTGTTGGAAGCGATGGGATACGAGGAGACGGACGCCGACGAGACGGACCACCGCCGTCGGTTCCAGACGGACGGCGAGGTCGGCTTCGTCGTCGATGTCGTGACCGACCCCGCGACGCCACAGGGGAGGCCGGGTGCGGGCACCGTCCATCACGTCGCGTACCGCGTCACCGACGCTGAACAGGAGTCGTGGCGGGAGCTGCTCCAAGAGTACGGGCTCCGCCCGAGTCAGGTGATCGACCGCAAGTGGTTCCGGTCGGTGTACGCCCGAACCCAAGGTGGCGTCCTCTTCGAGTTCGCCACGGCGGAGCCCGGCTACGACGTCGACGAGCCGCAGTCGTCGCTCGGCGAGTCGCTGGTGTTGCCGGAGTGGCTCGAGGGACGGCGAGAGGAGATCGAGTCGGGGCTCCCCGAGTTAGCGACCGCGACGCCGCCGGCCGAGTGAGGATCCGCCGCCGGCCGCCGTCACCGCAGATACGACCAACGGACGTCGACGAGTTGGTCTCGCTCGCCGCTGATAGTCGGCCGGGCGAGGTGGTCGTTCGCGTTCACGCCGCGCTCGGCAAGGCGAGTGAGCGCCTCCTCTAACGACCGGTCGGAGCGCTCGACGTCGGCCTCGCGAACGTACGGCACGTCGCGAGGCTCAGTGACGTCGTTTACCGTCTCGATCCGGTCCGTGAGATCGGTTCCGAACGCGTGCGGCGGCTGATGGAACTCCCATCCGTTGACCGTGAGCAGCAGCCACGTATCGCCGTGAACCGAGTGGTACTCCCCGACGGCGTGAGCGGGATCGTCCGCGACGATCCGGCTCAACACGTCCCTCTTCGTCCGGTACAGCGCGTCCTTGCGGGCGGCGTTGACGTTGCTCTCGGTGATGTCGCCGCGCTCGTAGGCGGCGGTCGCCTCGTCCGCGAACTGTTTCGCGACCTTGTTGACGACGTACAGCGATTCGAGCAGGTCGTCCGTCGGTTCGATCGGATCCACGGTATCGATCGGTCGGCTCTCTGCGACCGATCTCCGCTCGGCCGGTGACGGACATAGGCGTTTCGGCGGGAACGTCCGGCGGCCATAACCGCTCCTCACTACCGTGAGAGAGGCCGCCCTCTCGGATGGTTAGTTCTTTAAGCACGCGAACGAAGGTACACTCAGTAATGGCGTCCGACTCCGTGAAACTGTACGCCGCGATCTACGTCGCGCTCCTCGTCCTGGCGGCCTCGAAGTTCGTCTTCTTCGAGTTCGACCAGTTCTTTACCTACGGGCAGGCGTTCACCGGGACGATGGTCGCCGCCGTGATCAAGTCCGTGCTGATCGTTGGCTACTTCCAACACCTCCGGTGGGAGAACCGCTCGCTGACCTACGTGATGCTGCTCGCGCTCGGACTCGCCATGCTGTTGATGGCGGCCGCGACGTACTCGATCTCCTGACGGTCTCCCGCGGGAGAGGCCGTCGAGGGAATCCGGGACGGCTCCTCGGGTGAAATCGGGCGGCTCTCCCGACGAAGTCGCCCCGAGAACCGAAAGGGTGTTTTTTGTGGTTTCGTGCGAACAGATCGGTATGGAACTCCGAGACGCAACCGCAGAGGATATCGATGCGATCCGTTCCGTCGCCCGCGAGTCACTCGTCGCTTCGTACGGGCACGCCGTAGACGAGGCCTTGTTAGGAGAAGCCATCGACGAGTGGTACGACGCGGCGGAGCTGGGCGCGGACATCGACGACGACGACACCGTCTTTCCGGTCGCCGTCGTCGACGGATCCGTCGTCGGGTTCGCCGAGAGCTACGTCGTGGGGCGCCGCGAGCGCGTCGGCGAGATCGACTGGCTCCACGTCCATCCGGACCACCGCGAGTCGGGGATCGGCTCCGCGCTCCTCGAACGCGTCGAAGACGGACTGCAAGCGGCGGACGTCGATCGGATCGAGGCGAACGTCCTCGTCGCGAACGAGGCCGGCGCCGGCTTCTACGAACAGGAGGGGTACGAGCTCGCGGGCGAACGGTCGGTCGAGATCGGCGACCGGACGTTCGAGGAACGACGGTACCAGAAGCGGACGACCCGTCTGACCGGAATCTCCGAGGCGACCTACGAGACCGACGACGACGAGACCGTCCACGTCGCCTTCGACGAGAGCGAGCGAGGCTCCTCCGGGCCGTTTTACGCGGCGTACATCGACACCGACCGAACCCAGCTGTACGGCTACCTCTGTGGCAGCTGCGAGGGGACGAACATCGCCATCGACACGATGGACCGGATGGAGTGTCTCGACTGCGATAACCGCCGGAAGCCGAGCCGGTGGGACGCCGCGTACTGAGCCGGCACTCCGGCGCGTTCTCCGTTCTCTCCCGAGAAACACCGAACGCGACTACAGCGTCTCTTTGACGCCGATCACGCGCGCTTCGGCCTCCCGACCCGGATCCCACTCGCTCCCGTCGCGCTCCGACTCGCGGTGGTCGGCGACCGTCCGCGCCATCGCCTCGTCGATCGGCGTCGACTCCCATCCGAGCTCCGCGAGCGCGCAGGTGTCGAGGAGGTGCGGGTAGTCGCGATAGAGGATGAAATTGTCCGGAGCCAGGTCGCCGGCCGCGAGCGCGTCGTCGCTCGCGGTGACGACCGTACACTCCGTCTCGGCCGCCTCGGCGATCGTTTCGACGGTCTCCGCGAGCGTGAGCGCACGGCGGTCGCCGACGTTGTACGCCGCGCCCGGCTCGCCGCGCTCGGCGACGATCCGGAGCGCGCTCGCGACGTCTTCGACGTACGCGCGCTGCCAGAGGTTCTGTCCGTCACCGGGGACGACGACACGGTCGTAGCTGAGGACGCGGTCGATCCAGTAGTCGAGCCGCTCCGTGTAATCGTGCGGGCCGTAGACGATACACGGTCGCACCGCCATCGCGTTGACTCCCTCCTCCGCGGCCGCGAAGACCGCGCGGTCGCCCTCGGCTTTCCGGTTCCCGTACGTCTCGGCGCTGTCGTCTTCCGCCTGCTCGGGAGTGCAGTCGCAAAGCGGCGTCTCGCCCTCGCGTTTCGGTATCTCCTCGGCCGCGTAGCTCGCGCCCGACGAGACGTAGACGTATCCGTCGACGTCCGCGAAGACGTCCGTCGCCGTCTCGACGGCGGTCGGCTGGTAGGCGACGCAGTCGATGACGATGTCCGGGTCCGCCGAGAGCTTCGCCGTGCGGAGCGTCCGTCGGTCTGTGCGGTCGCCCTCGATGTGCGTCACCGCGTCGGTGTCGGCGAACGGGTTCTCGTGAGTGCCCCGGTTCACCATCGCGACTTCGTATCCGTTCTCGAGCAAGTCCGTGACCGTGTGTCTGCCGATGAATCGCGTGCCGCCGATGACGAGCGCCGTGTCGGTCATACTGCTTATCCGGAGAGCACGGTCAAAAGGGTGGCCGAACCGGAACGGGAGCCTCGGACCACGATCCGGGTTCAGTCGCCGCCGCGTGACCCGGATTCAGTCGCCGCCGCGCGGCCCGTCGCCGCGCCAGCGCTCGTGGAGGTAGTACGCGATGACGAAGGGGATTGCCCAGACGGCGACGCCGACGACCCCGTATCCCACCCCCGTGACGAGGTCGCTGAGCGCGATACCAAGCATAACTGCGATCCGCGTTTCGCAAGTATAAACGCTCCGAGAGAGGGGCAGTTACTCGGTCCCGGAACGCATACGATGCGCCATGAGCGATCGAAGCCGTCGTCGACCGTGGCTCGCAGCCGTGTTGGCGCTCGTCGTATCGGGGCTCGGACACGCGTATCTCCGGCGATGGGCGCGCGCGTTCGGCTGGTACGTGATTGTCACGGCGACCGTCGTCTTCCTCGTCCCAGACGCGGCCGTCGACCGGATATTCGCGGGGGAACTCCCGCCGATCGACGAGATCGCGCCCGTGTTGCTCGTCGTCGCCGCCAGCGTCATCGACGCGTACGTCGTCGCGCTCCGACACAACCGCGAGTACGAGCGGGCGCTGGCGGAGGAGCGGCCGGTAGCGAGCGAGCGGCAGGCAGCGGACGAGTGGCAGGCTGAGGAGAGTCGACACGCGGCCAGCGCCCACACTGCGGGCGGCGCGGCCACACTCGACGACGGGCCGTCCGTGTCGGAGGCGACGGGCGACACCGTCTCTTGCCCCGACTGCGGTCGCGAGGCGGACACGGAACTGGACTTCTGTCAGTGGTGTGCGACGCCGTTAGACGAGTAGCTCTCGAGCGGAATCGAAAAACCGGACCGACCGAACCGAAACCCCCGACCGCGGCGTCCTCAGAAGAGGTAGAACAGCGGGAAGAGGAACACCCAGACGATGTCGACGAAGTGCCAGTAGAGGCCGAAGTACTCCACCGGCCGCTCGTCGTCCGTGTACGCGCCGCCGTACGCGCGGTACAGCAGGAAGCCGGCGATGAGCAGGCCGCCGACGACGTGGACCGCGTGCAGACCGGTCGTCACGAAGTAGACGGACGCCTGGATGTCCGTGTACGGCAGCCCTTCGGGGACGTGGCTGAGCGTCACGCCGTCGACGTAGATCTTCTCCCACCACTCCCACGCCTTCACGGCGAGGAAGGTGAAGCCGAGCAGCGTCGTCGCGCCCAGCGTCGCCAACAGCCCCTTCCGGCTGCCGCGGTGGGCGGCGACCAACGCGAGGATCACCGTGAACGAAGAGGTGAGCAGCACGAACGTGTTTATCAGCCCGGGGAGTGACGCCGGGATCGGCGTCCACGTGCCCCACCCGGCGTTGTACCGGATGAAGACGGCCGCGGAGATGAACGCCCCGAAGACGATCACGTCGGAGGCCAGGAAGAACCACATCCCCAGCTTGACCTTCTCGACGCCCTCGAACGGCCAGCGTTCGCCGAACTCGCTCGGCGGCGCGTAGAAGTCTTCGAGCCCCCATTTCACGCCGGCCCAGACGAGCGTGAGCGACCCGAGAACGACGAGTACCGGATACAGCGGGTTGCTGATCGCGATCGAGGTCGCGGCGACCGTGTCACCGATCAGGAACTCGACGGAGTCGTTGAAGCCGGAGAGCCCGAGCAGGAGGATCCCCGTCGCCAGCGACAACGCGAACGGCCAGATGCTCGCGTGGCTCGGGTGTTTGTCCCAGTACGGGTAGTTGCGGATGTGATCGGAGTGGCTGTCCCCGCCGTCGGTGACCGCGTTCCCGTTGTCGTCGGTCTTGACCGCGGGACCGCCGTCCGGAATGTAATCTTTCACGAACTCCAGTTTCCCGGAGGCGTACGACGGCCGGTTCGGCCAGTTCTCGAGCGGCGGCGGCGAGGAGACGGCCCACTCCGCCGTCCGCGAGTAGTCCCACGGGTTGTCGCCCGCCTCCGGCCCGGAGACGTACGACTTCGCGAAGTTGTAGAACATGATGAAGAACGAAAAGCCGAGGATGAACGCCCCGATCGTTCCGACCTGGTGCATCCCCTGGAACGCGGGGTTGTACTCGAACACCCGCCGCGGGGTCTCCCACGCGAGGAACATCGAGAAGTACACCATGTTGAAGCTGATGAAGAAGATCACGAAGTGGACCTTCCCGAGGAACTCGTCGTACATCTTCCCCGTCATCTTCGGGAACCAGTAGTACGCTCCGCCGAACAGGGCGGTCGCACCACCGAACATCACGTAGTGGAAGTGCGCGACGACCCAGTAGGTGCCGCGGAACTCGTAGTCGAGCACGATGGCGCCCAGGAAGACGCCGGTGATGCCGCCGAGGATGAAAAGCAACAGGGCCCCGAACGCGAAGAGGAACGGCGTCGTGAACTGGATACGTCCCTTTATCAGGGTGTAGATCAGCGCGAACACCACGAGGTCGAAGGGGAGTGAGATGCCGATCGTCGTCGCCATCATCAGCGTCTTGATCTCGAGGTTGATCGTCGTCAGGAACATGTGGTGCATCCACACGAGGAACGACTGGACGGCGATCAGACAGATGGAGATGATCACCCACTTCCGACCGACGAGCCGGCGGCCGGAGAACGTCTGGAACAGCTCCAACATCACCCCGAGCGCCGGGAAGAAGACGATGTACACCTCCGGATGACCGAAGAACCAGAACAGGTGTCCCCACAGTAGCGATCCGCCCTCGGTCGCGGAGAAGTAGACGCTCCCGAGTACGCGGTCGGACGCGAGGATGAGACCGACGGCGAGCAGCGCCGCGAACGCGAACAGCATCATCCAGACGGTCGCAAGGATGGACCACGTGAACATCGGCATATCCATGATCCCCATCCCCTCGGCCCGGGAGTGATGGATAGACGTGAGGAAGTTCACCGTCGACGCCGTGACGCCGACGGTGAACATGAACAGCGCGAGCACCGCCCCCGTCGACCCGATACTAGGAGTGTACATGGGGACGTTAAGCGGCGCGTACATCGTCCAGCCGGCGTCCAGCGTTCCGCCCTGGAAGAAGCTGATCCCCAGGAGGACACCGGAGAACAGGTACATCCAGTAAGAGAGCGCGTTCAATCGGGGGAACGCGAGGTCGTCGGCGCCGATCTGCAGCGGGACGAAGTAGTTCGCGA
>CAZNOA010000013.1:0-20285 GCA_964574565.1 uncultured Halobellus sp.
TCGACCGTCATTAGCGTCAGGTAAGCAAGCGGCCCTAAAGAGGGTGTCGGACTCGGCGACGTATCGGGCGTTTCAGGCGCCATCGGCCGATCTGCGCGGCGCTCCTCGGCCGTTATCGGCCGCTTTATCAGTGAACGGAGGGGAAACCGAGGAGCCGCGGGGAGAGCCAACACCGGTCGCCGAGTGGGAACCGGCGTTCCCCGGCGGGTAGATGCGTTTTTACCGCTCGGGCTACCATCCACGCACGACCCCCAGCCATGACCTTCGTCACGAAACTCTCCTTTACGTCCGGCGACCGGGACGTGCTCGCCGAGACGGTTCAAGAGCTCAAGTCGACGCTCGAACGCAAGGGCGCGGAGTGCAAGGGCCCGCACGCCACCCCGGCCGAGACCGTTCGCGTACCGCTGTACAAGAACCTCCGGGCGGGCGACGAGTTCTCGCCGTGGCACTACTCCGTATACGAGCGGTCGATGGAGATCCACGGCGCGGACGACATCGCTCGAGAGATCGTCGGCCGGGATTTCCCCGACTCGATCCACGTCGAGGTGGAAGTCGACCAGAAGAAGCCGCTCGGGCATCGCCGGGACTGACGGCGGCGACCTCCGAACCGACGCGAGACGCTGGCCGGCGGCAGCGACTCGGCCCCCTCGCCCAGCGAAGAAATCACGTGAGCGGTTGGTCGCCGTCACCGCCGAACAGATTGTTCAATTGATACCGACCGCGTACCGTGTGAGACGCGAGTCGATCACAGCGGAGAGAAATGGTCGTGAGAGCGGGGGTCGACGCGGACGTGTCGTTTCGCTATCTTGTCGCGCAGCGCCCGATCCGGCACGCGTCGATTTCGAGTAACCACACGGTCAGTTTAACGGTGTAAAACCAGAGAAAACTACTACTTTATGAATTGCAGGTGTTTGTACGGATATAAACACGACAGAGTGTTTGTAACGTGTTCTAGGCAACCTTTATCAGTGATTCGCGGGGTACCTCGCAGCGTCGCATGGGAGCAACTGTGTACGTCTGTCACGCAACTTCTCGGAATGTTACCGAGAAGCAGGTATTGACTGGAGGAAAAACCGTGAAACGTCATGTACCGGGGGAGAATCGTGCCACCTGTTGATCTGCTGTACTGGGGCTTGGGCGTCACGCCGTTGGCACTGCTTTTGATCACGCTGGTCGTCTTCCGTTGGAAGGCGCAGGAGGCGGCGTCTGTGGGGATGTTCGCCGCCGTCCTCATCGGTGCGACGGCGTATCAGATGCCGCTTCGCGACCTCGCAGTAGCGAGCGGGAAAGGCATCTGGGACGCCGTCTTCGTCCTGTACGTCATCATTCCGGCGCTGATATTCTATCACGTTATCGACCGGGCGAAGGGGTTCGATGCGCTTCGCGAGGAAATACAGAAGTTCACGAGCAACGAGCTGTTTTTGGTACTCGGCTTCGGCTGGGTGTTCGTCTCCTTCATGCAGTCGATATCCGGGTTCGGAACGCCCATCGTCGTGGTCGCACCGATCCTCCTCGCGCTCGGGGTGAAACCGGTGTACGCGGTTGCGATTCCGCTGATCGGCCACGCTTGGGCGAACACCTTCGGGACGCTCGGCGTCGCGTGGCTCGCGCTCGAAACGACCGCTCAGATCGAACTGGTGGTGTTGACGGCTCTCGCAACCGGGATTCTGCTGTGGATTCCCAACCTCGCCGCGGGAGTCACGATCGCGTGGATATACGGCCGCAAAGAAGCCGTCACACACGCGCTCCCGATGATCGTCGTCATCTCGCTGGTCCACGGCGGCGGCCAGCTGGCGGGGATCGTGTTCTGGGAGCCCGCGTTCGCGAACTTCTTCGCGGCCGGGCTCGGCCTGATCGCGCTCGCCGGCCTGGCGACGGTCGGTCGGTACGCGACCCCGAGTGACGCGATCACCGTCCGGCCGGCGATGACCGGCGACGGCGCCATCGCCTCGGACGCCAAACCCGGGGCGATCGCCACCGACGGCGGCGTCCCCGCCGACGCGGGCGGCGCCGGGGCGGCGAGTACCGCAGAGGAACTCATGTCGCTGAAGCTCGCCGCGCTGCCGTTCGTCGCGCTCGCCGCTATCGCCTTCGTGACGGCGGTCATCGAACCGCTCGGAGAGGCGCTCGGGAGCATCGAAGCGGGCCTCGCGTTCCCGGCCGTCTCGACCGGATTCGGCGTCGCGACGGAGGCCGCAGCGCCGTACGACCCGTTCGCACCGCTGACGCATCCGGGCACGTTCCTGCTCATCAGCACGCTCGTCGCGTACGCCGCCTACCGGTACTACGGATACCACGACATGGGCGTCTCGGACGGTGACGCCGAGTCGGAGACCCTCACGCGCTCCGTGCTCGTCACCGCGATTCCCGCGTCCGTCGCGGTCGTCTCGTTCCTCGTGATGGCGAAGGTGATGGACCACAGCGGACAGACGCTCGTGCTGGCACAGGGTATCGCCGAAGTCGCGACGCCCAACAGCTACGGGTTCCTCTCGCCGCTCATAGGCGCGCTCGGCGCGTTCATGACGTCGAGCAACACGGCCTCCAACATCCTGTTCAGCGGACTTCAACAGGAGACCGCCGCGACGCTCGGCGGGCTGAGTGAGGGCTGGATCCTCGGCGGACAGACGGCCGGCGGTGCGGTCGGCAACGCGATGTCGCCGGGGAACGTTATTCTCGGCACGTCGGCGGTCGGCATCGTCGGGAAGGAGGGTGACGTGCTCCGAAAGACTATCCCCTGGGTCGCCGCCGTGGCCGCCATGATCGGCGTCGTGATCGTTCTGTTCAACGCCATCGGCTTCTTGGGGGCGATCTGAATGGACGAGATCAACTTCGAAACCGTCGCGTTCCTGCTGATGGCGGTCTCACTGCCGCTCATCAGCCTCGGCGCGACGGGGCAGATCGACCCGCTCTGGATCCTCGGGTTCGCCCTGCTGGCCATCGGGACGGCCATCCCCCCGGTCTACCGGTTCGCGGGAGCAGACGACGCGGCCGCCTGAGCGGGCACTCCAACGTATCACGGAGATTGCCGGTTGCGGTCGGATTTATTGCCGACACACCGGAGCGGAGGGGTGAGGACACATACTCGTATCCCTTCCGCCTGCATTTGCTCTGATGTAATGCGCGACTGGGAGTAGCCTCGGACGAGGATCGATTACCACGCGAAACCGACTCACCGATGTACGACACGACACGAAGTGGACGACCCCCGACACGAGTACGGCGAGGGCTCGTCACGAGCCCGCATTACCTCGCGAGCAGTACCGGTCTCGATCTCCTCCGTGAGGGCGGATCGGCGGTCGACGCCGCGATAGCGGCCAACGCGACGCTGTGTGTCGTGTATCCGCACATGGCGGGGGTGGGCGGGGACGGATTCTGGCTGATCGGCGGTCTCGACGAGGACATCGCCGGGATCAACGCGAGCGGTCCCGCTGCCGGAGACGCAACTCGGGAGTACTACGACGAGTTGGGATACGACTCGATCCCGGAGCGAGGGAGCGCGTCGGCGCTGACGGTTCCGGGTGCCGTCGACGGCTGGCGAGTCGCCCACGACCGGTACGGCTCGCTTCCGTGGGGTCGGTTATTCGACGACGCCGTCGCGCTCGCCCGCGAGGGCGTCGCGCTGACGGAGGACGTCGCCCGCTGGATCGCGGCCGACGCAGACGTGCTCGCGAGAGATTCCACGGCGGCAACCGTGTACCGGCTCGATGACGGGCCGCCGGAAGCCGGAGCGGTACTCCGTCAGCCGGCACTCGCCGACTCGCTCGAGACGATCGCCGAGCGGGGCGCGCGTGACGGGCTTTACGAGGGTCCGGTCGGCGAAGCGTTCTGCGACGGGCTGGGCGACGAGTCACCGCTCTCTCCGACGGACCTCCGCGAGTATCGGGCCGAGTGGGTGACGCCGCTCAGCGTCGACTACCGCGGGGTCACCGCCCACACGCTGCCGCCGAACACCCAAGGGATCGCGGCGCTACAGCTGCTCGGACTGCTCGAGGGGTTCGACCCGACGGAATGGGGTGACGGTACGGCCGACTACTACCACCACATGACCGAAGCGGTCAAGCTCGCGTTCGCCGACCGCGACGCGTGGGTGACCGATCCGACCACCGTCGACCTCCCGGCCGGCACCTTGCTATCGGACGCGTATCTGGACGAACGGAGGGCGCTGATCGACCGGTTCGACTCGCTGCCCGCGACGGTCGATCCCGGTGTCGCTCCCGACGGTTCGACGGCTCGGTCGGGGGACGTCGGCGGCGACACCTGTTATCTGTCGGTCGTCGACGAGGAGGGATTAGCGGTGTCGCTCATCCAGTCGATATACTTCGACTTCGGCAGCGGTTTCCTCGCCGGCGACACCGGGATCGTCCCGCAGAACCGCGGGTCGTTCTTCTCGCTGGACCCGCGGCACGTCAACACCCTCGAACCCGGGAAGCGGACCTTCCATACGCTCATTCCGTCGATGCTGACGAAAGACGGTGACCCGTGGCTCGTCTACGGAACGATGGGGGGTGAGGGCCAGCCGCAGACGCAGGCGGCGTTGGTGTCCCGGATCGTCGATTACGGGTACGACGTTCAGCGGGCGATCGAGGCACCGAGGTGGCTCTTCGGTCGGACGTGGGGGTCGGAATCACGGTCGCTCTCGCTTGAGGGGCGGATTCCGGACGGCGTGGCGACGGAGCTTGAGCGGCGCGGACAGTCGGTGGCGATGGCCCGGCGGTACGACGACGCGATGGGCCACGCCGCGGCGATCCGGATCCACGGGGACGGAACGCTCGAAGGGGGCGCAGACCCGCGCGGCGACGGTGCGGCACTGGGATATTAACATGACTGACGACTCACCCGGACCGACGGTTATCGATCGATCGACGCGCGCAACGGCCCGGAAAGGGGAACCGGCGCGGCAGCGACGACCGGACCCGAAGGGCGCGGCGGTGAGACGAACCGAACCGCTCGGATGTGCGAGCGTGAAGCGCGCGGCATCGGGGACTGGCGAACCGAGCGTGGACCGACCGGAAAGCGACGGACAGGCCGATGAGTAGCCATCGGATCGACGACCTAGACGGGGAAGCACGGGAAGTTCTCGGCTACTCGCGGTGGTGGCAGATCGCTGCCGCCGCGGTCATGATGGCGCTCGTGAGTCCGTACCAGTACGTCTGGTCGTCGCTCGAAGGGCCACTCGCGACCGAGTTGAACACCTCGCTGTCGGCGCTGGGCTTCGTCTTCACCGCGTACGTCGTCATCATGGCGCTCGTGCAGTTCCCCGCCGGGTGGTGGCGGGATCGATACGGTCCGCGGGCGGTCACGCTTGCCGCGGGCGTCTTCGCCGGCGGCGGCTACATCGGACTCGCGTTCGCGTCCGAACTCTGGCAGGTGTATCTCACCTACTCGCTCGGCGCCGTCGGCGTCGGGATGGTGTACACGGTCGCCGTCAACACCGCCGTCAAGTGGTTCCCCGACAGGCGTGGGCTGACCACCGGGATCGGTACGATGGCGTTCGCCGCCGGTAGCGCCGCGTTCGTACCCTTCATTCGATTCATGATCGCGGACGGCGCGATCACCACCGGGCTGTGGAGCATGGGGGCGCTCATCGGGGTCGGGATCGTCGTCGGCACCGTCGTTCTCACGGATCCGCCTCACGGGTGGGATCACGCCGAAACGGTCGCAGACGGCGCGGGCGAGACGGCGGAGACGTCTGATCGGCCCGCGGGAGCCGACGAAACGGCCGATTCGACAGCGACCGAGCAGAACGACGGGAGCGTCCCGGCCCTCGGGAACGGGATCACGCAGTTCACGTGGCGTGAGATGGTCCGGACGTGGCAGTTCTGGGTGTTGTACTTCATGTTCTTCGCCGTGAGCGCGGCCGGCTTGATGATCACCGCACGGGCGATCCTCTACGCGGAGGCCTCCGGCCTGACCGCGGGCGTCGCGACCGTTGCGGCGACGCTCCTCCCGGTCGGATCCGCCGGCGGCCGGCTCGTCGTCGGCGGGCTCTCCGACCGGTTCGATCGCGAACGCATGATGGCGGTCTCGTTTCTGCTCTGCGGAGTCGGCACGGTCGCGGTCGTGGCGTTTGCCGGGCTGGGAAGCGGTATCGGCTATATCCTCACGGTCGCCATCGCCGTCTTCTTCTGGAGTTCGCAGTTCTCGTTGTTCCCGAGCCTCGTCGGCGACTACTACGGGAGCAAACACTCCTCGACGAACTACTCGCTCGTCTACTCCGGGAAGATGTGGGGCGGCGTGTTCGGCGGCGGGTTCGTCGGCTGGCTCATCGCCGTGGTCGGCTGGGACGTCGCCTTCCTCGTCGGCGGCGGCCTCGCGCTCGCGGCCGGACTGCTCGGATTCGTGCTTCGGCCGCCGACTGAGGGGTGACCGAGAGCCCCGATTCATACGAACGCGACCGACACCGCTCGAGTACCCAGCGCTTCGATCGCGACGACTCCGATCGGAGACGACTCGTTCTCACTGAGGAACGCTTGGGCGCCGACCGCAATCGGTCGACGAGGCTCCGTGGCAGCCCGCTCAGACTAGCCGGACGGTCTTCGGCGGGACTGAACCGGGAGAGGAGGTCGTCCACAACGGGATATTTCTCGACATGACGGGGACAAGTATATCCCCTCATCTAGCATATTCCGTTCTATGTTACATTCTCGGTTATATGACATTCTCTGGTTCGTGTCAGTAATCGCTGCACTCGCCGGAGTCGTCGTCGCGGGAATATGGGGTCACTCGATCGGGTGGACGCTCCTCGCGTTCGGCCTCACGGTGTTGACCGTCGGGGCGCTCGCGGACGCGTGGCGACTCACGCGGGCCCATGCCGCCAGACCCATCGGCGGCGCGGCGACCATCGTGTTCGGGACCGTCGCGCTCGTCGTCGGACTGCTCCTCGCCGGCGAGGTCGTCGTCGACCTCCCGACGACGGTCCGTGTCGTCTCGCTGACGGCCGGCGCCCAAGCGTTCCTCATCGCGAACGACGTCAACATCTCGGGAGCGTCCCGCAGCGAACGGGTCGCCGTCCCGTTCAGTGGCCACGTCGCCGTGTTGCTCGGCTCGGCGCTCGTGTTGGAATCCGGGATCACCGCGCCGCGGGCGGCTCTGTTGGCGTATGCCAGCGGTTTCGGGGCACTGGCTGTTCACGTGTTTTGGATGCGCCAGCGGGCGCAGGGCGTGGCGCCGCCGCGACCCGGGGCCGAGGCGCGCCACTGGTCGGCGGTGCTGCTCGTCTCCGTCAGTGGCGGCGCGCTCGCGACGCTGATAGTCGCGTTGACGGCGGGTCCGGACCCGATCGTGACCGCGCCGGCGGCGGCGCGCCCGGCGACGGTCGTCGCCGGTCTCAGCGCCGTCGGAGCCCTCGCGGTACAGATGCCGGTGCCACGGACCCCGGACCTCCCCGCGGCGATCACCGGCGTGAGCGCGACGGCGATCCAACACGCGTTCGCCACGATCGTGTTGTTGAACGTGCTGTTGCTCGCGATTCTGCTGGCGTACATCGACGCGTTCCTGCCGATCCTCGGCGGGTACCTCGTGCTGTTGACTATCGGGGTCGGCCTTGAGTACCTGATGGTGCTGCACGCCCGTCGCTGGCTCCGTCGCGACCGGCCTGACCCCGGACCGTACGACCCCGACGCTCCGGTGACGGTCGTTGTGTCCGCGGCGAACGAGGGATCGGTGTTGCCTGAAACCCTCTCGCACAACTTAGCGGCGCTGCCCGGGATCCGGTTTCTGTTGTTGCCGGCGGCGACGTCCGCCGACGACACGGTCGCGGTCGCCAACGAGTTCCGTGAGCGCTACCCAGACCGCGTGACGGTGATCGAGGGGACCGCCGGATCGAAAGCCGGTGACCTCAACGCCGCCTGGGAACACGTGGAGACGCCGTTCGCGCTGTTGCTCGACGCCGACGAGACGATCGAGCCCGAGTTCCTGACCCGCGGGCTCGCCCGGCTGGAGGCGAATCCCGAACTCGGCGTCGTACAGGGTCGAAAAGCGGCGAAATACCCGGAAGAGAACTTTCTCTCACGCTTCGTTAGTGCCGAGCGACAACACAGCACCTGGATCGAACACCCGTTCATGAGCGAGGTGTTCGGTGCGGCGCACTTCGCCGGCTCGGCGGCGGTCTTTCGGCGAGAGGTGCCGCCCTCGGTCGGGGGGTGGTCGCCAGCCCGCCTCACGGAAGACATCGATCTGACGCTCCGGCTCCTCATCGAGACGGAGTGGCGAGTGGCCTACGACGCTGACATGGTCGCACACGAGTTCAACCCGACCACGGTTCCCGCGCTGATCCGCCAGCGCGTCCGGTGGGCGCGCGGCTGGGCGCAGGTGACCGCCAAACACGGAGTCGACGTGGTCCGCTCGTGGCGCTCGCTCGGGCTCAAGCGCACGTTCGGCGTCTGTTGGCTGCTGTTCGCCTCCGTGAGTGCGCCGCTGTACACGGTGTTTCCGGCGCTGTTCCTGCTGTCGCTCGTCGGCTTCGGGAGTCCGGTTCCGGCGCTGATCGCAGTCGGACTGGCGCTGGTGTTGCTCCCCGCCCGCGGCGTCTCTATCGCGTACGCGACGCTCCGTGACCCCGACATCGAGCTCCCGCGAGGGATCGGACGACGGGCGCAGATGCTGGGTCACGCTTACCTGTGGATCCCGGTCGGTTGGGTCATCCAGATCCACGCGCTCTACCTCCAGCTCGCCGGCGCTCCCGGTATCTGGCACGTAACGCCCAAGCGAGGACGGCCGGGGGGTATCGGAACCCCGATCAGAGACAGCCCGGCGGAGCCATCCTCGCGTTCCCCGGCGGGCGCGACCACTCTGCGAGAGGGCGACCCCGACGAGCGGCCGTGGACCCGCGCGCGGTTCGAGGTATACACGGATCGGGCGGGCAAGGCGCGGTTCCGACTCCGCCATCAGAACGGCAACATCCTCGCCGACGGCGGGGAGGGGTACGCGTCTCGTCGAAACGTTCGGCGGGCGATCACCGCGCTCCGCGAACTCGTCGGCCCCGCGGCGTACCTTCGGTGTGACCCGGCCGGGGTCGAGGTGTACCGCACCGACGGGGGAGCGTGGCGCTGGCGGCTCGTCGGCCCCAACGGGCGTGCGCTCGCCGAGTCGGCGACCGGGTACGCGGCTCGGGCGGGCGCCGCACAGGCCGCGAAGCGCGCTCGCGAACGGCTCGGCGACGACGCCGTGGAGCCGGAGCTGTCGAGAGGCGAGACGACGGGGTACCGGTGGCAGGTCCGTGCCGACAACGGCCGGTGTACCGCACGGAGCGTCCGTCGGTTCGACACCGAGCGTGACGCGCGGGAGTCGTTCGCACGTGTACGCGAGTACGCCCCGGTCGCGGACCTCCTCGATATCGGCCGTGCCGCCTTCGAGCTCTACGTCGACCGCGCCGGGGAACACCGGTGGCGCCTCCGTCACCGCAACGGGAACATACTGCTGGACTCCGGCGAAGGATACGCCACGCGCAGTGGCGCGCGAGACGGGATCGAGCGCATCCGGCGATACGCTCCCGTGGCGCCCGTCAGGGAGCTGGACGACCAACCCCGGAAATCGGCGGACGCCGCCGAAACCGAACCGGTGCCGGCATCCACCGAGTAAGCACGGCGGATCCGACCGCGCAGGCGCTGGCTCCGAACCCCATCATATTCGGCTTTGTCAGCGTTCAGCGGATCGTGTCGGCGGGACCGCACTCGGTCTCGGATCCCCGCTACTGAACCATTTTAAGTATCGTTGGATGCATCCGGACGTATGAGCGTTCTCGACGACGACGACGAGTACCGCGCGTTCCGCCGCGACCTCCACCGCCATCCCGAGCCCGCGTGGTGTGAGTTCTACACCACCGCTCGGATCGTCACGGAGTTGCGCGAGCGAGACTTGGCCGAGCTGTATATCGGCCCCGACGCGCTGGCGACCGACGACCGACTGAACGTCCCGAACGACGACGAGCTCGCCGAGTGGGAACAGCGGGCCCGCGACGCGGGCGCCGACCCCGATATCGTCGATCGGCTCTCGGGGGGATACACCGGCTGCGTCGCGGTCGCCGAGCGCGGTGACGGCCCCGTGGTCGGGCTCCGCGTCGACATCGACGCGCTGCCGATTCTGGAGTCAGATGAGGACGGACACGCCCCCGCAGCGGAGGGGTTCCGCTCGGACAACGAGGGGTACATGCACGCCTGCGGCCACGACGTCCACGCGACGATCGGGCTCGGCGTGCTCGACGCGGTGCTCGATTCCGACTTCGAGGGGACGCTCAAGGTGTTCTTCCAACCGGGCGAAGAGCAGGTCTCGGGGGGAAAGCCGATGGCCGAGTCGGGCCACCTCGACGACGTCGACTACCTCTACGCGGTCCACATCGGCCTCGATCACCCGTCGGGCGAAGTCGTCTGCGGCATCGACGGCTTCCTCGCGGTCCGGCACTTCCTCGCGGAGTTCACCGGCGAGCCCGCCCACGCCGGCGCGCGTCCCGAAGCGGGCCGCAACAGCGTGCAGGCGATGGCGGCCGCGATACAGAACCTCTACGCGATTCCGCGACACGCCGACGGCCCGACGCGGGTGAACGCCGGCCTCGTCGGCGGCGGCACGGCGACGAACATCATCCCCGAGGAGTCGTACATCGAGGGGGAACTCCGCGGGGCGACGACGGAGCTCGCCGCGTACATGTCCGACCACGCCGACCGCATCCTCGAGTCGGCGGCCGAGATGCACGACTGCGAGGTCGACGTGGCGACGCTGGGTGAGGCGCCGAGCGCCACGAGCGACCCGGAGCTCTCGGGAATCGTCGGAGACGTCGCCGGCGACGTTGCGGGCGTGGCGAACATCGTCGAGAGCGCGGATCTCGGCGGGTCTGAGGACGCGACGTTCCTAATGCAGGCGGTTCAGGACAACGGCGGGTTCGCCTGCTACGTCGGCGTCGGCACTGACCACCCGGGGGGCCATCACACGAGCACCTTCGACGTGGTCGAAGGCGATATCGCCGTCGGGATCGACGTGCTTGCCGGCGCAATCCGGCGAGTCGCCGAGACACGGCCCTGAATCGGGGGCCACGGCTGGGGCGACGTGGTAGTGTCGAGCCGACGGTGACGGAACCGACGTGTGTCGGCAATCTCGCTCGTCACGGTGGCCGGCTGCGACAGGCTGACTGAGGACAGGGCCGCAGCAGCTGCGCCGTCTCAGTACTTCGCGTCCGCGCCGGTCGTCTCGTAGATCCGGTCCATGATCGCGTCGCGCTCGCTCGTCCAGTTCGCCATTGCGGCGGGACTCGTCGGATACGACTCGTAGTGGACGAGCAGTTCGTCGGCGAGCGATTTCGTCTGGTAGAAGTTCCGTATCGTGCCCCAGTAGCCGAAGCTCTTCACCGCGGCTTTCAGCTTCAGCCCGAACGACATCGACGTGGAGCCTTCGTACAGCGCCTCTGCAAGCTTCTCGCCCGGCAGCGCGGCGAGTAGCCCCATCAGGTCCTCGACGTCGACGGCGGTCGCGAGGACGTTGTACACGTCGAGCCCGGCGTATCGGCCGCCGAAGTGGTCCATCACGCGGGTGTTGTACCGCCAGAGGTTCTCCTCGCTGACGTCGCCGTCGGAGACCGCCTTCACCGCCTGCTCGCCGGCGTACTTGCCCGCGTACGCCGCGCCGGCGATCCCTCCGCCAGTGGTCGGGTTGACGTGTCCGGCGGCGTCGCCGACCGCCATGTATCCCGGCGCGACGGCCGAGTCGTACGGGCGTCGGGTCGGCAGCGCGGCACCGAGCTTGTCACGGACCTGCGCGCCCTCGAACTCCGAGCGGTTCCGGAGGTCGCGTTTCAGCGTCTCCACGAGCTGCATCGGCTCCTCGTTCATCTGGAAGCCGAGCCCGACGTTGATCTCGGTCGCGGTCCGCGGGAAGTACCAGAGGTATCCCGCGGCGCGGTCCGTCGCTTTGAACACGAGCGCGTCGTCCCACTCGACCGGCTCGGGGACCTCGACGACCTCGCGGTACGCCGAACAGAACTGCGAGTAGCGGACGTTGGTGTCGAACGTCGTCTCCTCGAAGTCGGCTTTGTCCTGCAGCAGCGACAGCGATCCCGCGCCGTCGATGACGACGTCGGCCTCGTAGGTGACGGGGGTGCCCCTGCGTTTGGCCCGCAGCCCCTTCACGCGCCCGCCCTCGCTCTGGATCACGTCGTTGATGACGGTGTCGTAGTGAAAGTCGACGCCGGCGTCCTCGGCGCCGGAGATGATCTGCCGACCGTACTCCCACCGATCGATGACGGCGAGCTCTCCGGGGACGGGAATCTCGAGGACCGTGTCCTCCTGCGGGATCTCGAAGCGCCCGTGGTCGACGCCGGTGTTCGTGAACGCCGGCTCCAGTCGCTCCTTCGGGATGGCTTCGGGGAACGCGTCGGCCCCCTTCAGGGCGTCACCGCAAGCGATGTGACCGGCCTCCTCGGCGTCCTTTCGCTCGACGATGACGACGTCGAGCCCCTCGTTCGCGATCGTCGCTGCGGCGTAACAGCCGGCGGTGCCGGCGCCCGCGACGACGACGTCGTACTCGTCGATGCTCATTATCGTGTGGTGTGGTGCCCCCGGCAAAACTCTTTACTCCCGTTTCGGTCGGACCCGCAGGGACAGAAGATGCGTATCCGCCCGTCCGGGCTTCCGGCCGCCGCGGGCGGCCGATCCTGACAGTGTAGCCCCGATTTTTACCTGTATCCGGCCGGATCGTAGACGTATGCCCGGGCTCGAACACGTCGATGTCGACTTGCTCCGCGAGTGGCTCTCCGAGGTGCGCGAGGCGGAGACCACGTCCGCGTTGATGATCGCCATCGCGTTCGACAGGGGGATCGGCACCGGCGAACTGGCGTCGTGGTACGACCGCACCCCGGAGTCGGTCGAGGAGACGATAGCCGCGCTCGACTCCTCGACGGTCACCGCGGAGATTGCACGGCTCGAAGGCGTCGATATGGAGGACGTCGCCGACGAGTCGAACCTCGCGACGGAGGCGGTCGAGCGGTGGTTCTCGGGGCTCAACGACCGTCCCGTCTCGGAGGCGGCCAGCGTCGTTCGCGGATACGCCGAGGGCGGCGTCGAGCCCCTGATGAGCGGCTCGGCATCGACGGTGTATCACCTCGACTACGACGCGATGGCCGAACGCGGGTGGTCGCTCGAGGACAACGACCTCTTCGAGAAGGCGGCGGACGCGGACCTCGAACTGCCGGAGTACGGTCGCTTCCTCGTCGAGCCCGGGGAGTCGATTCTCGAGGCGGCCGAGCGCGGCGGCCGGTCGTGGCCGTACGCCTGCCGGGGCGGCGCCTGTTCGAACTGCGCCGTTATCGTCACATCCGGCGACGTGGCGATGCCCGGCCAGTCGATCCTATCGGGCGAGCAGATCCGCGAGACGAACGCCAGGCTGTCGTGCGTCGGCGTGCCGATAACGGACGAGGTCTCGATCGTGACGGGCGTCGGCGAACTCGCGGAGTTCGCCGATCTGCGGCTCCCATCTCCCGCCAGCGAGGCGTGACGACCCTGGACGGACACCGTGACGACTTGCCCGTCTCACTCCGCCGCCCACTGCGCTGCGCTCACTCCTCCGTCTCGTAGTGTTCGCCGGCGGCGGCGGGGAGCCGCGTCCGACCGACGAACGCGAGCACGATGATGACGACCACGTAGGGGATCGTCTCGACGATCGAGCTCGGAATCCCGTACCCCAACTGCTGGAGCCGCGTCTGGAGGGCCTCCAGCGCGGCGAACAGCGTCCCGGCGCCGAGCGCGCCGAGCGGGTTGTAGTTACCGAACAGGTAGACGACGATGGCGATGAACCCCTTTCCTTGAACCATCGTCTCGCCGGAGCCTCCGAACCGGCCGACGCCGAGCGCCAGCAGGCTGCCGCCAGCCCCGGCGAAGATGCCCGAGAGGACGACGCCCGCGTGCCGGATTTTCGAGACCGAGACGCCGACCGTGTCGAGCGCGCGTGGGTTCTCACCGGCCGCTTTGAGATGGGTCCCGAACGCCGTGTGGTCGAGCGTCCACCACGCGACGACGGTTCCGAGCGCGACGAGCAGCGCCGAATAGTGCCACGTGATGTTGCCGACGCCGGGGGTGTTGACGGAGCCGAAGAACACGGTCGAGAGGAACGGCGCCAGCCCCAGCGCGATGAGCCACACCGCGAGTCCGGCGATGATCTGATCGGCCTTGTACTCGATACAGACCACGCCGAAGACGAACGCGAGGAGGGTGCTCGCGAGCACCCCTGCGAAGAACCCGACGAACTGGGCGTTGCCGCCCGTGAGAATCCCGGCGTCGCCGAGGACGTACGCGATGTAGATGGACGTGAACGCCGAGATGATGAGCAGCCCCTCCAGCCCGATGTTGATCACGCCGGACTTCTCGGCGAAGATGCCGCCGAGCGCGGCCAACACGATGGGCGCCGAGATGCGGACGGTGGCGGCCACCATCCCACCCGAGAACACGACGCCGGAGAGGTCGCCCGCGACGCTCTCCGGGAACAGGGCGCCGAGCACCGCGAGCGCTGCGAGCGATCCGATCGTCCCGACGAGGACGTTCCGGACGTAGCTCCCGCCGAAGAGACGCCCGAGGATCGGGCCGTCTCGGTCGGGCAACGGATTACGCACCGGTCTCACCCCCCTCGTCGGTGACGGCGTCGTCGGCCCCGTCGGTCGGGCCGCTCCCGCCCGCGCCGCCTCGCTGGCCCTCGGGCTCTTCCGGGACGAACCGTTTGCCGATCAGCCGGAAGAACTCCGGCATGGCGACGAACAGGATGATCAGCCCGCGCAACACCCCGATCAGCTCCGGGGGCACGTCGGTCTGGAAGCCGACCTGTAGGGCGCCGCCTTTCAGCACGCCGAACAGCGCCGCGGCCGGGACGACGCCGAGCGGGTTGTTACCGGCGAGAATGGAGACGGCGATGCCGTCGAAACCGAGCGCCGGCACCGACTCCACCCAGCGTCCCTCCGACATCAACACCCACATGCTGCCGCCGATACCGCCGAGCGCACCGGACAGCGTCATCGCCCTGACGGTCGTGATCTTGGCGTTCACACCGCTGTACTCGGCCGCCAGCGGCTGGATGCCGCTCACGCGGAGGTCGTATCCGAGCGACGTGTGCTCCAAGAAGAGGTAGAGACCGACCACGGTGACGACCGCGAACAGCAGCGCGGCCTCGGCGAAGTCACCCGTCGTCGGGAAGAACCACGGGTCGATCCGAGCGTAGTCGGGGACGTACTGGGTCGCGACGACCGAACTCCCCTCGGCCCGGAACACCTCCAAGACGAGGACGTACGCGAGGTTTGCGGCGATGAAATTCAACATGATCGTCGTGATCACCTCGTTGGCGTCGGCGTACGCCTTGAGCGCGCCGGGTATCGCCCCCCAAACGCCACCGCCGAGCGCCCCGGCGACGACGCCGATCGCGATCAGCGCGACGCCGCCGAATCGGTTCGCGGGGAGCACCGGTGCGAGCGCGACGACGACCAAGGCGGTCAGGAGCGCCCCGACGACGAGCTGTCCCTGAGTCCCGATGTTGAACAGCCCCGCGCGGAACGCGACCGCCACGGAGAGGCCGGTGAAAACGAGCAGCGTGGTCTCGCTCAGGGTCAGGGCGAACGCGTTCGTGAACGGGGACCACCCCGGCATGAAGCCGAGCCAGGGGATCGTGATCGGGAGCCACTCCGGATTCAGTATCGACGGGTACCACGTGTAGAACGGCTGGCCGAGCGCGCCGTTGAACAGTACGAAGAACACTTGAAACGGGTCGTAACAGAATCCGAGACCGGTGATCGGCATCGTCCACGCGGCGGCGCTACACTCGGTGATGCGTCCGGAAACGAGGACGATGACGAAGCCGACCGCCACGGAGAGGCCGAGGGCAGCGACCGCGATCAGTAGCCGCTCGATCCCGGAAACCCTCGCGAACGCGCGGAGAATCGATATCGTGCGGGAGCGAACGGCGTCGAGACGACTCGCGCTCACGCGGACACCTCCCCGTCGCCGGCGTCACCAGCGGGGTCGCTCGATCCGTCGTCGGCCCGAGAAACGTGGTCGACGGTCTTGTCGTCGAGCGTCTCACCGGCCATCAGCAGCCCGAGCTGTTCTTCGGTGACCGTCGCGGGGTCGACGACCCCGGTGAACGCCCCCTCGTGCATCACGGCCAAGCGGTCGGAGAGCGCTTGGACCTCGTCGAGCTTCGATGAGACGAGCAGCACCGCCTTCCCCTCCGAACGCAACTCCGTGAGCCGCTCGTGGATGAACTCCGTGGAGCCGATGTCGACGCCCCGCGTGGGGTGGGTGGCGACGACGAGGTCCGGGTCGCGCTCGAACTCGCGGCCGACGATGAACTTCTGTTGGTTGCCGCCGGAGAAGGATTCTGCCGTCGCGTCGCGGTTCGGTGGGCGAACGTCGTACGATTCGATCACCGACTCCGCGTGGTCGGTCGCGCGGTCCCAGTCGAGTCGGAGCCCGTCGGTGAACGACGGGTCGTGTTGGCTTCCGAGTACGGCGTTCTGCGTCAGGTCGTACTCCATCACGAGCCCGCGGGCCTGCCGGTCTTCCGGGATGTACGCCATTCCGCGGTCGATGCGCTTGCGTCGGCTCACGCCGTCGAGCGACTCGCCGCGAAACGACACCGTCCCCGACGTCGGCGTCCGCAGTCCGGTTATCGCCTCGACCAGCTGTGACTGCCCGTTTCCGTCGACGCCGGCGATACCGAACACCTCGCCCTCCCGAACCGCAGCGGAGACACCCGACACGACCTCCACGCCGCGGTCGTCCTCGGCGTGGAGATCGTCGACGCCGAGAACGACCTCGCCGGGCGAACCGGTTGACGGCGACCGCGACATCAACACCTCGCGGCCGACCATCATCTCCGCGAGCTGTTCGCGGGTCACGTCGTCGGTCGGCACCGTGCCGACGTTGTGTCCGTCCCGGAGGACCGTGATCTTGTCGGCCGCATGGGTCGCCTCGCTCAGCTTGTGCGAGATGAAGATGATCGTCTTTCCCTGGTCGGTCAGCTCCTCGAACACGTCGTACAGGTCCTCAACCTCCTGTGGCGTGAGCACCGCGGTCGGTTCGTCGAGGATGAGGATCTCCGCGCCGCGGTACAGCGCCTTGAGTATCTCCACGCGCTGCTGGACGCCGACAGAGACGTCTTCGACCCGATCGTCCGGGTTAACGTCGAACCCGTACCTCGCGCTCAGATCGCGGACCGCCTCGCGGGCCGCCTCCTCGTCGACGCGGAGCCCGTACCACTCGGTCGGCTCGTTGCCGAGCACGACGTTCTCCCAGATCCGCATCGGCTCGACCAGCATGAAGTGCTGGTGGATCATCCCGATTCCGGCGTCGATAGCGTCGCGCGGCGAGTCGAACGTGCGCGGTTCGCCGTCGATGACGACACGGCCTTCCGTCGGACGATACAGGCCGTACAAGACGTTCATCAGCGTCGTCTTCCCGGCACCGTTCTCGCCCAGCAGGGCGTGAACACTCCCCCGTTCGACCTCGAGGTCGACGTCGTCGTTGGCGACGACGCCCGGGAATCGTTTCGTGATGCCGTCCAAGTGCACCGCGGGATTCATCTACCGACCACTCTCTGTGGCGCGGTCAAAAACACGTTGGGTTCAGGGTCCGGTCTGCGGCTCAGTGGGTCGGTCATCTTTCGAAGTGTCGGCCGTCGCCACGGGAGTCGAGACCCCGTGACGAGTCGGTGCGGTTGCCGGTCGGTGCGGTGCCGGTCGGTGCGGTGCCGGTCGGTGCGGCGTCGGTCAGGCGTCGGGATCGTCGGAGGCGTCGGAGGCTCCAACAGACGGTGGCGTCGTCGGGGCTCAGACGTCGTCGGGGTCGTCGGGGACCTCGATGTCGCCCGCGATGATGCCGTCGCGGATCGCGTCGATCTCGTCGACGATTTCGTCGGGGATCTCGTCGCCGATGGCGTTGCCGTAGACGCAGGAGACGCCCTCGGATTCGAGCCCGAGTTCGACCGCGGACCCGCCCTCGAATTCGCCGTTCACGACGTTCTCGACGGACTCGTACACCGCGCTGTCGACGCGTTTCACCATCGACGCGAGGATGACGTCGTCGAAGTCCGCCTCGGTCAGCGACTGGTCGGAGTCGACGCCGATAGCGAACCGCCCCTCGCTCTGTGCCGCCTGGAACACGCCGACGCCGCTCCCGCCGGCCGCGTGGTAGATGACGTCGACGCCGCTCTCGTACATCGACAGCGCGGCCTCTTGCCCGCCGCTCGGGTCGGCGAAGTCGCCGACGTAGCTCGTGCTGACGTCGATATCGTCGGTCGCGTACGCGACGCCGGCCTCGTAGCCGGCCTGGAACCGGCGGATGAGGGGTGCGTCGACGCCGCCGACGAACCCGACGTTCGTCGAGTCAGGGTCCGTCTCGCCGGCGCCGGCGCTGAACGACCGTTCGCTGAGGAGCGCAGCGAGCGCGCCGACGAGGAACGAACCCTCCTCCTCTTTGAACTGGTAGCTGGCGACGTTCGGCTCGTCGAGCTGGTCGTCGACGAGCATGAAGTTCTGGTCCGGGAAGTCGGGCGCGACCTCGGAGAGGGCGTCGAGCTGCGCGAAGCCGATACACGAGACGAGGTCGTAGTCGGGGTCAGTCGACTCGGCGTACAGCCGCTGGAACTGGGAGAACTCGCCCGCGTCGGCCGGCTGCGACTCGTCGTACGAGACGTCGAAGTCCTCAGCCGCCTCGATGATCCCGCGCTGTGCCGCGTCGTTGAACGACTCGTCGCCGAGCCCGCCGAGCGCGTACACCATCCCGACGTTGAACCCGTCGTCGGTGTCGTCGTCGGCCGATCCGTCGTCGGTGCCGTCGTCGGTGTCGTCGTCAGACGCGTCCTCGGGACCACCGGTACAGCCAGCGAGTCCCGCGATACCGGTGATGCCGGCCGCCTGAATGAAGCGGCGACGGTCGAAGTCGGATTTCATGACGTGTGTTGAGGCGCGGGTGACGGACATAAAATCGTCGGTATACTCCGTTTCGCCGGCGCTTATCGTCGTTCTGGAGAGCTGAAACGATACCTGTCGATCGATCCGCGATCCGACTACGCACACTCGGCGACCGCTTCTTCGACGACGGCTGCGACGGATTCGACCAGCTCGTCGACGTCCTCGCTCTCGGCGTATACGCGGACGTACGGCTCCGTCCCCGAGGGGCGGACGAGCGTCCACGAGGCGTCCGGGAACTCCAGCCGGACCCCGTGGTCCGTGTCGACGGTCGCGTCCGGGTACGCGTCCGGCAGCGTCGTCTCCAGCGTGTCCATCACGTCGGCTTTCGCGCCGTCGGGACAGTCGACGCTGACTTTTCGGTACGGGCGCTCCGTGATGGGCTCGCGGAGCGCGTCGAGTCCGTCAGCAGCGACCAATCGGGCGATTACGGCCGCGGAGGCAACCCCGTCGATCCACTCGCCGAGCCCGACGTGGATGTGTTTCCACGGCTCGGCGGCGAAGACGACCGCGGTCCCGTCGCTCGCGCCGCCGCGGACCGCCGCGATTCCCTCGTGAAGCGCGCCGAGACGGACGCGCTCGACGCGCCCACCGGCCTCGTCGACGCGCTCGTCGATCCGGCCGGAGGCGTTCGGCGTGGTCACGACGACCGGGTCGTCGGCGTCGCTCTCGCGGGTGTAGAGCTCGGCGAGCATCGCGAGGACGGTGTCCTCGTGGACCACCTCGCCGTCGGCGTCGACGATCACGATCCGGTCCGCGTCGCCGTCGTGGCCGATGCCGAAGGCGAATCCGTCGCCGTCGCGCTCGTTGTCGGCCGCATCTCCGGCGCCCGGCCGCCCGGGTCGTTCGAGGCCCTGATTGGCGTCGGCGACGAACGCGCGGAGGTCCCGGAGCGTCTCGGGCGTCGGCTTACTCCCGCGTCCGGGGAAGTGGCCGTCGACGTTCCCGTTCAGCGTGACGACCTCGGCCCCGAGCCGACGGAGGACCGCCGGCGTCGCGGTCGCGGCCATTCCGTTCCCGCAGTCGACCGCGATTCGGAGCCCGTCGAGGTCGGCGCCGAACCGCTCGGCGTACGCGATCACGTCGTCGAGGTATCCGTCGAGCGCGTCGACGCGCTTGGTCGCGGTCCACTCGTCCCACGCCGCGGTCGGCTCCTCGTCGGCGACGCGCTCCTCGACGGCACGCTCGGCGTCGCTGTCGAACTCGCTGCCGTCGCAGAACAGCTTGATCCCGTTGTCGGCGGGCGGGTTGTGCGAGGCGGTGAGCATCACGCCGTACCGCCCGCGAGAGGCGTGTGCGAGTCCCGGCGTCGGGAGCTGACCGGCACGGAGCACCTGCACGCCGCCGGAGGCGAGCC
>CAZNOA010000014.1:0-20035 GCA_964574565.1 uncultured Halobellus sp.
AGGAGCTGGCCGCGGCCGGGATCGACTTCGCCTCCTTCGGGACGAACGACCTGACGCAGTACACGCTCGCGGTCGATCGCAACAACGAGCACGTCGCCGACCGGTTCGACGAGCTACACCCCGCCGTACTGAAGCTCATCGGCGACACGATAGCGACCTGTCGCGAACTCGGCGTCGACACCAGCATCTGCGGACAGGCCGGCTCGAAGCCGCAGATGGTCGAGTTCCTCGTCAACGAAGGCGTCTCGTCCATCTCGTCGAACATCGACGCCGTCCGCGACGTCCAACACGAAGTGAAACGGACCGAACAGCGGCTCCTGCTCGACTCGGTCAGGTAGGCCGGCGAGCGGCACCGACTCAGCGAGGAGCGGTCCGTGAGCCGAGCTCGCTCCGCGGCGCGTCGGTTCCGGACCCCGAACGCGGGCGTCGCGGCATCGCCGGGCGGGTCCGGATCAACATATTCACTACGGCCCGTCTCGAACCGGGCCGTATGAGTACGGACGACGTCTCTCGGCGCACCTTCTTGCGGACGGCTGGCGGCGCGGCCGCTGCCGCCGGGGCGGCGACGGCGACCGCGGGGACGGCAGCCGCACAGGGCGACGAGGAACCGGACTGGCCGAGCGGAGTCGGAAACGGGAACCTCGGCACGTACGAGGACGCTCGCGGCGAAGACGAAGTGACCGTCATTGTCGGCGCCGACGACGACGGGCTCGCGTACGACGCGACGAAGCTATGGGTCGATCCCGGGACGACGATCACGTGGGAGTGGACCGGGGCGGGCGGCGCGCACAACGTCGTCACCGTCGAGGGCGAAGCCGACCTCGACAGCGGCGACCCCGTCGATACCGAGGGCCACACGTACGAGTACGAGGTGACCGAGGAAGACGCGGGGATCACTCATTATTTTTGTGCCCCTCACGACGCGGTCGGGATGCACGCCGGCATCGCCGTCGGCGACGACGTCCCGACCGTCGACGTCGGCGGCGGCGGCGGGGGCGGCGTGTTCGTTCCCCAAGGCGCCCGCGCGCTGGGGATCGCGACGTTCATCGCGATGGTGAGCACGCTCGGGCTCGCGTTCATCTTCATGAAGTACGGCGGCACGATCACCCAGGAGAAGTAGCGGCCCTCGTCTTTTATTCGGTTCCGACGAGTTCGCGGTACGCGTCGAGATACCGGTCCAACACGACGTCGTGGTCGTAGCTCGCGAACTCGCGGTCGAGGGACCGGCGTTCGAAGTCGTCGACGGCGACGAACTCGTCGGCGAGCTCGGCGGGGCTCGTCACGAGCCGCCCTCGTTTGCGCCCTTCGACCAGCTCGTGTGCGCTGGAGTCCGCCTGATACTCGACGAGCGCGACACAGCCGCAGGCGAGCGCCCACAACAGCTCCGTCGCGAACGTCTCCCACCTCGCCGTCGCGACGACGACGTGCGTTCCTTTAAAAAGCGCCACGCGCTCGCGCAGCGGTACGTCGCCGAGGAAGTCAACTCGGTCATCGATGCGGAGATCGCTCGCCATCGACTCGATTCGGGCGCGCTCCGGCCCGTCGCCGACGACGGCGGCGGTCCAGTCGCGCCCGCGCAACTCGGCGAGCCCGAGCAGGAACGTCTCGACGTTGGCGTGGCGGTCCAGCCGTCGGGAGTAGACGGCGTCGTAGCCGGCGGCGACGGCGGCGTCGGCGACGAGGTCGAAATCGATGCTCTCCGGGAGCACCCGCACGTCGTCGCCGGCGGCGCCGTACTCGCGGATCCGCGTCTTCGTGGTCCGGGAGGGCGTCGTGACCGCGTCCGCGCTCCGGGCGAGGAGCCGGTACCGGCGTCGGGAATCCGCGGGGTGGTCGCGCCACCAGTCGACGACGACCGGGGTTCGCGAGAGCGATCCGGCCACCGTCGCGCCGACCCCGGGAGTGGGTGGCGTATTGACGGCGTGCACCACGTCGGGAGCGACTCGGCGGAGCGCAAACGGGAGCCGTACCGCGAACGCCGACGGGGACGGCTCGGCGGTCACCGAGCGGTACGTGATCCCGTCCTCCTCGAAGGCGTCGTGATTCCCGCCCCACCAGCGGGCGCAGAGCCACGTCACGTCGTGGCCGCGGTCGGCGAGTCCCCGCGCGGTCCGTCGCGTTCGCGTCCGGGCCGGCGTGTCGCCGTGGCCGGGAGCGAAAAGCGAGACGAACGCGACGCGCATACGCCGACCGGACAACTGGGTCGAATAAAAAGACACGGTATCGCGGCGAGCGAGAGCGCAGAGGTCAACGACGCGAGCGCAGAGGTCAACGACGCGAGCGCAGAGGTCAACGACGCGAGCGCCGAGACCGGTGCCCCGAACACAAACCGGTCGACGGTCCGCTTCCGAGCGGCTCCGGCACCCGAAACGGTTTCACACCGCGGACGGAATCGGATCCTATGCACCGATACGACATCGAGCGCTACCTCAACGTCCGCAGCGCCGGCGGTGCGGACTTCGGTCCCGACGGACGGCTCTCCTTCCTGTTGAACACGACCGGCACCGGGCAGGTGTGGTCGCTCCGCGAGCCGCAGGGGTGGCCCGAACAGCACACGTTCTTCGAGGAGTCCGTCTCGTTCGTCGACTCCTCCCCGGAGCGCGCGGAGGCCGTCTTCGGCATGGACGAAGGCGGTAACGAGCGCGCACAGCTGTACCTCCTCAACTACGAGTCGGGCGCGATCAGGGAGCTGACGGGAATGCCCGACGCGAAACACCGGTGGGGCGGGTGGGACGGCGAGGGCGACCGGTTCGCGTTCGCTTCGAACCGACGCGACGAGGCCGCCTTCGACGTCTACGTGCAGGGCCGCGACGAGTCCGGCGACGACGCCGACCTCGTCTACGAGGGCGACGGCTGGCTCTCGGTCGCCGGCTGGTCGCCGAGCGACGACCGGCTGATCGTCCACGAGGCGCAGTCGTCGTTCGACCACGACGTGTACACGCTCGACCTCGCGACCGGCGATCTCACCCACCACACGCCCCACGAGGGCGACGTTCGGTACGGCAGTCCGGAGTGGGGACCGGACGGGGAGTCGATCTACCTCGTCACCGACCGCGACAGCGACACGCTCCGGTTAGAGCGGCTCGACCTCGAGACCGGGGGATTCTCCGTGGTCGCCTCCGGGGCGGACGACGGGGGCGACGACTCCACGAAGCCCGGCGGCGACGACGGCTGGAACGTCGACGGCGTCGCGGTTCACGAGGAGTCGCGACGGATCGTCTACTCGCGCAACGTCGACGGCTACACCGAGCTGACGGTCGGCGAACTCGTCCGGCCGGACCGAATCGACACGTTCCCCGAGCCGGACCTCCCCGACGGCGTCGCCGGCGGCGTGAGCTTCGGGCCGGACGGCGACCGGTTCGCGATCACCGCGACGGGGAGCACGCACAACGCGAACGTCTACGTCGTCGACGCGGTGACGGGCGAGACGGAGCGCTGGACGAACGCATCGACCGCCGGGGTCCCGCCCGAGACGTTCGTCGAACCCGAGCTCGTCCACTACCCGACGTTCGACGGCCGACAGATCCCGGCGTTCTTCTCCGTGCCGGAGACGGAGACGCCCGCCGACGGCTACCCGGTCGTGGTCGACATCCACGGCGGTCCCGAGTCGCAGCGCCGACCCTCGTTCTCGTCCGTGAAACAGTACCTACTGAACAACGGGTACGCCGTCTTCGAGCCGAACGTCCGCGGCTCCTCGGGGTACGGAAAGGCGTACTCCGGGCTCGACGACGTCGAGAACCGGATGGACTCGGTGAGCGACGTCCGGTCGGGCGTCGAGTGGCTCCACGACCACCCCGAGGTCGACCCAGACCGCGTGGTCGCGATGGGCGGCTCCTACGGCGGGTTCATGGTGCTCGCGTCGCTGACGGAGTACCCCGAACTGTGGGCCGCCGGCGTCGACATCGTCGGCATCGCGAACTTCGTCACGTTCTTGGAGAACACCGGCGACTGGCGCCGCGAGCTTCGCGAGGCAGAGTACGGCTCGCTTGCGGAGGACAGAGCGTTCCTCGAATCGATCTCGCCGATCAACAACATCGAGCGGATCGAGTCCCCGCTGTTCGTGCTCCACGGGGCGAACGACCCGCGGGTGCCGGTCGGGGAGGCCGAACAGATCGTCGAAGAGGCGCGCGATCAGGGCGTCCCGGTCCGAAAGCTGATCTTCGACGACGAAGGGCACGGCTTCTCGAAGCTGGAGAACCGCGTCGAGGCGTACAGCGAGATCGTCGACTTCCTCGCGGAGCACGTCTGAGACGGGGGCGAGAGTCGACCAGACGGAAGGGCCCAGTCACCTGGGGGCGCGGCGTCGACCGTCGAGGACTGCGGACGGTCGAGCGTCGATACCCGCGGACCGCTCGCCGCGACCGGCGTCAGCCGTCTGCTGCGGAGCGGCCCGCGACAGCCTTTTTGCGCGAGACAGTAACTATCAATCATGAGCATCGACGCCATCGCCGAGTCCACGGCGACTCCGATGAGCGAGGGAGAGATGAGAACGCTCCTCGAGTCGGAGGGGGTGGGAACGCTCGCGCTCCCGACCGGTGACCTCCCGTATCTCATCCCGATCTCGTTCGGGTACGACGGCGAGACGACCCTGTATTTCGTCTTCCTGCTGTTCGGGTCCGAGAGCCGGAAAGAGCGGCTCACGGACGAGACGGGACGTGGTCGGTTCCTCGTCTACCGCGCCGAATCGGTGTCCGACTGGCAGAGCGTCTCGCTGGCCGGTCGGATCGACGGCGTCGAAGAGGGGGAGTGGGACGGGCTTCGGGAGGCGATGGAGAACGCGTGGCACCCGAACGTCTTTTCGGCCGCACACCCGATGCGCGGCGTCCGCGGATACCGGTTCGAGATCGACGAGTGGACCGGTATCCAACAGCGAGACGCCGGCGAGGAGTGAGCGACCGATCCGTCAGGGGTCACACCGGCCTCGAACCCGGGCGAACCGCGGCCGCTCCGGCTCTCAGTCCGAGTCGAATTCCGGCTACCAGTCCGGGCCGAAATCCGGATTCAGCCGGCGATCGGTCCGACCGAGCGAGTCGATCGCGGCCACGTCCTCGTCGTCGAGGTCGAGCGCGAGACTCGCCAGGTTGTCGCGGATGTGGTCCTCGCCGGTCGCTTTCGGGATCGCGGTGACGCCCTTCTCGCGGAGCCACGCGAGACTCACTTGCGCCGCGCTGACCGCGTGTTTCTCCGCGATGTCGGTCACGACCGGGTCGTCGAGCACGTGACCGCGCGCCAGCGGCGAGTAGGCGACGAGTTCGATCCCGCTGTCGTCGGCGTACTCGCGGAGCGCCTCCTGTCGGAGCAGCGGGTGCATCTCGACCTGGTTCGCGAAGGGCGCCTCGCCGAGCGCGTCGGTGGCGGCGTCGAGGTGTTCCGGCTCGAAGTTCGAGACGCCGATCCGGTCGATCAGCCCCTCGTCGCGCAGTTCGGCGAACGCCGGCAGCGTCTCCGCGGGGTCGTACGCGCCCGCCGGCCAGTGGACGTACATGAGGTCGACGGACTCCGTCCCGAGCTTGTCGAGGCTCTCGCGGGTTGACTCGATCACGTCCTCGGGCGCGAGCTGGTCGATCCACACCTTCGAGGCGAGGAACACGTCGTCGCGGTCGACGTCGGCCGCGGCGATCCCGTCGCCGACCGCCGCCTCGTTGCCGTAGATCTGGGCGGTGTCGACGTGGCGGTACCCCGCGTTCAGCGCGGTCCGAACGGATTCGGTACACTGCGCGGGGTCGTCGTTCTCCCACGTGCCGAGTCCGAGCATCGGCATCCCGCCGCGGGTCGGCGCGTCGACCGGCTGGTCTCGCTGTGACATGCGTCGTGCTACGAGGGTGTGCCGAAAGTCGCTTGTGGTCGGGCCGCGGCTCGTGAACTCGGTTCGGGGGGCCGGAGCGTCACCAAGCTCACTCGTCGGGGAGCAGCGCCCGCGAGGAGTTCGTCACGACGAGCAGGCTGGAGAGCCCCATCGCGACGGCGGCGAAAAGCGGGTTGAGCAGGCCGGTCACGGCGAGCGGAATCGCAATCGCGTTGTAACAGAAGGCCCAGCCGATATTCCCCTTCACCCGCCGGCCGGCCGCTCGCGACAGCTCGAAGACGGTCGCCACCGAGCCGAGGTCGTCGTCGACGATGGCGACGTCGGCGGCGTCGGCCGCCATCGCCGTCCCGCCGCCGAGCGCGACCCCGAGGTCCGCCGCGGCGAGCGCGGGCGCGTCGTTGGTCCCGTCACCGACCATCACCGTGAGCCCGCGCGCCTTCAGCCGCGCGATCGTCTCCGCTTTCCCCTCCGGCGGGACGCCGGCGAAGACCGTCGAGACCGCCGGGTGCTCGCTGAAGACGGTCGCGGCGCGCTCGTCGTCGCCCGTGAGCACGACCACGTCGACCCCGGAGTCGTCGAGCGCGGTCAGCGTCTCCGCCCACCCCTCGCGGAGCTCGTCGCCGACGACGACGATCCCCTCCGCGGCGCCCTCGCGGCCGACCGCGACCGGGACGCGCCCCACGTCGCGGGCCGCCGCGACCGCCTCGCGGATCCGGTCCGGAACGGCCCACCCGCGCTCGTCGAAGAGGTCGGGATGGCCGACCACGACCTCGACGCCGTCCACGACGCCGGAGACGCCGCGCGAATGGCTCTCGAAGGACTCGACGACGGGAGCGTCGGAGGCCGGCGCCTCGTCGGAGGCGTCCGATCCGCCCGTAGAGGACTCTCCGTCCGCTGAGGCGTCTCGGTCCGTCGAGACGCCGCCGTCGGCGACCGCCGGCGTCGGTCCCCCGTCGGCGTCGACCGCCGTATCCCCCGAGCGCTGTCCGGCCCGGACCGCAGCGATCGCTTGGCCGACGGGGTGTGCGGAGCGACCTTCGAGCGCGGACGCGAGCCGGAGGAGGTCGTCGTCGAGGTCCGCGTCGACGACGCGCATCTCGCCCGTCGTGAGCGTCCCAGTCTTGTCGAAGACGACCGTTTCGGCGTCGCGGAGTCGCTCGAAGACGGTGTCGTCGAAGATGACGATGGAGCGTTCGAGCGCGTCGCGGATCCCGGCGGCGACCGCGAGCGGGGTCGCGAGCCCGAGCGCGCACGGGCACGAGACGATGAGCACCGTGAGCCCGACGAGCATCGCGGTCGTGATCCCGTTCCCGAGCGCGAGGTTGACCGCGACGGCGATGGCGGCGATGACGAGCACGAGCGGAACGAAAACCGTCGCGAGCCGGTCGGCGAGCTTCTGGACGCCGTGGTTCCCGCTCTGGAGGTCCCAGACGAGCTCGGCGACCCGGTCGAGGCTGGAGCTCGCGTCCGGGCCGACCGCGACCGTGAGCGACCCGTCCGCGACGACGGAGCCGCCGACCACGGTGTCCCCCGGCTCCTTGCGGACCGGCATCGACTCGCCCGTGACGACGGACTCGTCGACCGCGGCGTCGCCGTCGATCGCCTCGCCGTCGACCGGAACGCGCTCGCCGGCGCGCACGAGGATGGTGTCGCCCGGAGAGAGGCCGTCGATAGAGACGGTCTCGGTGTCGCCGTCGGGGCCGATCCGGCGGGCGCTATCGACCTGGACAGCGGTGAGGTCGGAGAGCAGCTCCGTGGCCCGCCGTTTGATCGACGCCTCGTGGCTGTTCCCGACGGTGACGATCACGATGATCGCGACGGTGACGTCGTAGTAGATCGACGGGGAGTCGACGAAGATCACCGCGAGCGTGCTGTACGCGTACGCGCTGACCGCCGCGAGCGCGACGAGCAGGTCCATGTTCGGCGACCGCGTCTGGATGCTCACGTACGCTCCCCTGAGGATCGGTTTGCCGGTGAACAGCAGGACGATGGTGGTGAGCACCCCGATGACGATGAAGAAGTACGTCCCCGAGGAGGAGGCCATCGCCTCGTTCAGGTACGAGAGCGTCCGCTCGTCGTAGAACGGGAACGCGAAGTAGGTCGGGTAGATGATGACGATGTACTGCAGCATGACCGCCATCCCGACCATCACGCCCGCCGCGAGCCGCGCCGTCGCCATGTTGTCCGCCTGCCGGCGAGAGAAGGCGTCGTCGCGGGGATACGCGCTGTAGCCGAGCCCGCTCACGGCGTCCGAGAGGTCGTCCGTCGAGACGCGCTCGGGGTCGTGATCGATCCGGACGGTGTCGGTGACGTAGCTCGCGCTCGCGGCGCTGACCCCCTCGGTACGGGTCGCCACCGTCTCGATGAACGCCTCGCAGGTCGCACAGTGCATGCCGTCGACCTCGAGGAACGTCGCATCGTGGTCGGCGGGAACGTCGGGCGTGTCGCTCTCGCCGTCCGGCCCGTCGTCGCCTTCCCCGCTGCGTCTCGCCCGGACCGCCTCGGCGTCGACGTCGGCGTCTCCGAGGGCGGCGTACACGTCCCGACAGCCGACACAACAGAACTCGTTGCCGTCGTCGTCGCTGACGTCGACCCCCGCCGTCGGGAGCTCACAGAGAGCACAGGCGTCGGCCGCCTCGCGTGCCGAATCGGCGGCGCTCATCGGTCAGTGACCTCCGTGGCCGTCGTGCCCGCCGGCACCGGCTATTTCAGCGCTCAACGGGTCCCAAAACGGCAGATGTGGGTGGGGAACGTGGATGCCGATATCCATCAGCCCGTGCGCGAACAGGACGTAGCCGAGGACGAAGAACGCGACGCCGAGGAGTCGGTGGACCCGGCGGCGGTGGACCGCGTCGACGCTCTCGATGACGGTGCCGTACAGGAACACCGCGGGCATCGTGCCGACCCCGAGCGCCGCGAGCGCGATTCCGCCGCTGACGGCCGAGCCGCTCGCGAACGCGTAGAGGTACGCCGGGTAGAGTATCGGACACGGCAGCAACCCGTGAACAGCGCCGAGACCGACGATCCCGGGGCCGTTCGCGAGCCGGTCGACGTGGCCGGTGAGCCACCCGGTGACGCGCTGGAGCCCCGGGAGGTGGACCCCACCCGTCGACCCGCCGAGGACGTACCGAAGCCCGACGAGTATCACGGCCGCGCCGACGCCGATCCCGACGACGCCACGGACCGCCTCCGCCGCCCCGGTCAGCGTCGCCGTGGTGACGAGGACGACGCCCCCGAGCGCGCCGAGCGCGGCCCCGATGAGCGTATAGCTCGTCGCGCGGCCGAGGTTGAACAGCGCGTGCTGACGGACCTCGTACGTCGTCAGGTGGCTTCCGCGCCGGTCCGCGCCGCGGGTCCCGGCCGACGCTCCCCGGCCGCCGGATTCGGTCGGCGCCTCCCCGCCGCCGTCCGTGCGCCCGCTCTCGCCACGCATCCGGCCGGCGTAGACGGTGACGAGGGGGCCGCACATCCCGATACAGTGGGCTCCCCCGAGCAGCCCGATGGCCAGAAACAGCAGGACGTCGGTCCCGAAGAGCAGCGATACGTCCATGAGGGCTCAGTTGTCCGCGATAGGGGTCGCGTGCGCTAATGGGTTTCGTCGGCCGAACCGAGACGCCATCGTCCGGAGCGTGCGTTCCATCCGCGTCACTCCTCCACGAACACGGTCGCGTACATCCCGCCGATCTCGTGGGGGATACAGACGTAGTCGTAGCGGCCGGGCACCTCGAACGTATGAGAGAACTGATCGCCCGTCTCCAAGGCGCCGCCGAAGTCGTCCCAGAACACGTCGCGGGCGGTTTGCTCGTCGGCGTAGCCGCCGGAGGCGAAGTACGCCGCGTCGTCCGGAATGCCGCCCTCGTACGCCGTCACCGTGTGAACCCGCGAACTCGTGTTCTCCCAGACGACGGTGTCGCCGACTGAGACGGTCAGCTCCGCCGGGCGGTAGCCGTCGGCGACCATCCCGACGTCGTACTCTTCCTCGCCGAGGACGGTCGAACAGCCGGCGAGAGCGGTCGCTCCCGCGATGGCGCCGCCAGCGAGGGCGCTCCGTCGGAGGAACCGTCTGCGGTGCATACCAGAAGTGGGGGCTTCGACCGTTTCAATATCGCGATCGGCCTCACCGCGCGAGAACGGTCGCGCGCCGCGCTCCCTGTCGCGCACGCGCCGCTCTCACGGGTCGACGAACTCGTCGAACACCCGTCGCTGGGCCGCCGCGAGGTGCTCTGCGAACGTCGACCGGGCGATCCCGAGCGCCGCCGCGACCGCCTCGGCGTCGGTCTCGCGGGGGTACTCGAAGTAGCCGAGCCGCTGGGCGGTGCGCACGACCTCGCGCTGTCGGTCGGTGAGCCGATCGCGATCGATGACGACCGGATCCGCGTCCGCGTCCGTCCGCGACCGCGTGAGGCGTTCGAGCGTCACCGATGCTCCGGTTGATTCGACGGTCTCGACGATCTCGGCGATCGGTTCGACCGACGGGAGCGAGAGGCTGATCAGGATTCGGTCCGGGTTCGTCCGGACCGCGACGTCGGAGACCGGATGGCCGAGCGACTCGATCGACCGACAGGGGTACGGCCCGTCCGAGGCGGGGCTCCGGAGTCGGTACACGTACTCACCGTCCGCCTCGAACACCGGATCGGCGCCGGTCGGACGCGCCGTGTGGAACTCGGAGATGACGACGTCGTCGAGCCGGATCCGATCGACGTTCGTGGCGACCGCGCCGTCGGGGAGGGCGTCTGCGACCGGCGCGGTCGGTGGATCGCGGACGGAGAGACGGGCGCGGACGCCCCGGGACCGGTCCGACTCATACCGCCCGGTCGACCCGGACGCTCCGGTCGAGTCGGGTGTCGAAGACGAAGGACGATGTGACGGCTGACTCATGTTTTAGAACAGTGGACAGATCACAAAAAGAACGAAGCCGAACCAGTACGTCCGGCCGGCCGATCGTCGAGGGGAGGCGCCCCCTGGTTATAAAGGCCCGTCGTGGGATGGAAATCATTCTCCAATCCGGAGCCCGTTCGATCGATAATGACCGAGCGTGTGCTCGACGACGTTTCTGTCGGTATCGTCGGCGGCGGGGTCGGGGGGCTCTCCGCGGCGGCTCACCTCGCCGACGCCGGTGCGGAGGTGACGCTGTACGAGCGCGCAGCGCGGGTCGGCGGGGTCGCCGGGCGGATCGAGAAAGACGGGTTCCGGTTCGACACCGGTCCGTCCTGGTACCTCATACCGGAGGTGTTCGAGCGGTTCTTCGACCGATTCGGTCACGAGCCCGCGGATTTCTACGAGCTGGAGCGGCTCGACCCGCACTACCGCGTGTTCTGGGACGACGGCGACCGCGCCGACGTCCCCGCGGACCCGGCGGCGGCCGCCGAGCTCTTCGAGTCGTACGAGGCGGGCGCGGGCGAGGCGTTCCGTCGATATCTCGCGGACGCCGAGACGGCGTACGACGTCGGAATGGAGCGGTTCGTGCTTCCGGGACGGTCGCGATTCCGAGACTACCTCTCGACCGACGTCGTCGCCGGCGGCCGAAAGCTCAACCTCCTCGACACGCTGGACGAACACGTCCGGTCGTACGTCGAACACCCGAAGCTCCGACAGCTGCTTCAGTACACCCTCGTCTTCCTCGGCGGCTCGCCGTACAACACGCCGGCGCTGTATCAGCTGATGAGCCACGTCGACTTCGGGCTCGGCGTCTACTACCCGCTCGGCGGGATGTACGAGGTCGTCGAAGCGATCGAGTCGGTCGCGGCCGAGCAGGGGGCTGACATCCACACCGGCGTCGAGGTCACGGCCATCGAACCGACCGACGACGGCGTCGCGGTCGACCTCAGCAGCGACCGGTACGTCCACGACAGGGTCGTGTGTAACGCGCCGCCCGAACACGTGGAGCGGGAGCTGTTGCCCCCGGGAACGGTCTCGCGTATCGGCGACTACTGGGACCGGCGTACGTACGGCCCCTCGGCGTATCTACTGTACCTCGGCGTCGAGGGACCGGTCGAGCCGCTCGCTCACCACACCCTCGCGCTGCCGACCGACTGGAAGCCGCACTTCGACGCGATGTTCGACGAGCCGGCGTGGCCGGAGGACCCGACCGTCTACGTCAACGTCCCGTCACGGACCGACCCGTCGGTCGCACCGGAGGGCCACGAGACCGTCGTCGCGCTCGTACCGCTCGCGCCGGGGCTCGACGATCCGCCGGATCGACGGGCGGCGTTTAGAGACCAGGTGCTCGACGCGATCGAGTCGTACACGGAGGTGGCGCTCCGAGACCGGATCGTCGTCGAGGAGTCGGCGTCGGTCTCCGACTTCGCGGAGCGGTTCGACCAGCCGGGCGGGAGCGCGCTCGGGCTCGCGCACACGGTGACGCAGACGGGGCCGCTCCGACCGGGGCCGCGGGTCCGGGGGCTCGACCGCCTCTACTACGTCGGCGGGAGCAGCAACCCCGGCATCGGCGTGCCGATGTGTCTGTTGAGCGGCGAACACTGCGCGGACGCCGTCGCGGAGGACGCGACCGGCGGTCGGTGGCGTCGGCTGCCGTTCTCGGAGCGGGTTCCGTTCCTCGGTCGGTGAGAGTCCTCTTTTCGGTCATTATCTTATCGTTTCTCGCGCACGCGCGGTGGAGTCGCCTCTGAAATTCCCGTCTTGGTGGTCAGTCACAGCGCGAGCCGCATCAACGCTGCGGGGAGTCGGTCGGTAGGACCTGCCTAACGGAGCCGGGAAACGACGATGACACTCGTCGAGCGAACGGGGTGCGACCAGACCTCGTGACGTGTGCCACCAACCCCCACAAAGTATTTGTTTTTACAGCCGTATCAAATTACATCTTCACCCTCGGATCCACGCCGGATCTGGGGAAAGCCATACTCGTTAGGTTGAGTTGTTTACTTCAAGTACCGCATACGATTGAGTGTCGTATGATAGAGACAGCAGCAGCCGACCTACTGGCGCAAGGGGTCGCACTCGAAATGACCCAGGCGGAAGTGTATCAGGCGGTACAAGATAACACGCTTCTTAACGCCTCGTTCTGGGTGAACATCGCCCTCGCGGGGCTTTCCATCCTCCTGTTCGTGTTCATGGGACGGAACGTGGAGGACCCGCGCTCCCAGCTGATCTTCGTCGCCACGTTGATGGTTCCGCTGGTGTCGATTTCCAGCTACACCGGTCTCGCCTCGGGGCTCACGATTAGCTTCCTCGAGATGCCGGCCGGTCACGCGCTGGCGGGCGAAGAAGTACTGACGATGTGGGGTCGCTACCTCACCTGGGCGCTGTCGACGCCGATGATCCTGCTCGCGCTCGGCCTGCTCGCAGGGTCTAACATGACCAAGATCTTCACGGTCATCGTGGCCGACATCGGGATGTGCGTCACCGGCCTCGCCGCCGCACTGACCGTCTCCTCCCACATGCTCCGCTGGTTCTGGTACGCGATCAGCTGCGCGTTCTTCGTCGTCGTCCTCTACGTCCTGCTCGTCGAGTGGGCGCAGGACGCCGAAGTCGCCGGCACCGCGGATATCTTCAACACGCTGAAGGTCCTCACGGTCGTCATGTGGCTCGGTTACCCGATCTTCTGGGCGCTCGGTGCCGAGGGGATCGCGGTGCTCGACGTCGCGGTCACGTCGTGGGCCTACAGTGGTCTCGACATCGTCGCGAAGTACATCTTCGCGTTCATCCTGCTGAACTACGTCGTCAACAACGAGAGCACGATCGCGGGCATGGCGCCCGGTCTCGGTCCGGCCGGCGCCGGCGCTGCTGCGGCCGACGACGACTAACAACCGCGTAGCAGTTCCCGCCTTTTCCGTTATTTTTCGCGTCGTACAGTGCCAACGTCGCGTGTAGCTACTACGTAGCGACGCCGCGTGCGTCACCCACCGCACCAGAGACCGAACGGGTGGTGACCTCACGGCGCGGACGGCGTGACGGAGTCACCGCTGAAAAGTAACGAGCGTTGATCGTTGGGCGTGTGAGCGTTGACGACCGTCAGTAACACGGGCGGAGGAGAGAGGCGGCGGCGAGGGCGAACGATGGACGGAGTCAGTCGTCTTCCATCCCGCGATACCAGTGGTCGACGAGGACGACCACGAGGAAGACGCCCGGGATGATCCCCGCGGAGTAGATTCCGAGAACGAAGAGCAGCGCGAACAGCCCAGTCGTCGAAGCGACCTGAACGGCCGTGCTCTGTTCGCCGAACCACGCCAAGTAGCGCCCCAGAATCGACATACGCTGAGTTGGAGCGAAGCCCGTTTAGTTCTCTCGTTCGACGGCGACCCCTGACAGGGCAGTGGCAGCGTTTTAGTCCGTCGGTCGAGTGGGTGCGATCACCGTGAGCGGAACACTGCCGATTATTACGGCGATCCTCGGTATCGGGATCGCGTTGCAGATCGTCTCGTCCCGTCTACGAGTTCCGAGCGTCCTGTTCCTGATCATCGTCGGCGTGCTGATGGGGCCGGAGGGGTTCGGCTTCGTCACCGCCGACACGTTCGGTGACGGGTTGGCGACCGTCGTCGGACTGTCGGTGGCAATCATCGTCTTCGAGGGGGGATTCCACCTCGAACGGGACCGGTTGGCCGACGCGCCGAAGACGATCTTCCTCGTCGCGACCGTCGGCGCGGCGCTGATGTTCGTCGGGACCGCACTCGCCGTCCGGGCGTTCATCATCGACGACTGGGGGGTTGCGTTCCTGATCGGCGCGCTGCTCATCGCGACCGGCCCCACGGTCATCACGCCGATCCTGCAGGTCATCAACGTGCGCGAACACGTCGCCTCGACGCTCGAAGCCGAGGGGATCCTCAACGACGTGACGGCCGCGGTGCTCGCCATCGTCGTCTTCGAGACGCTCGTCGTCGCGAACGAACCGGCCGCGGTGCCGGGCGGCTTCCTCACGCGAGTCGTCGCTGGAGTCGGCGTCGGGCTGGTCGTGGCGGGGGTGGTGTACGCCGTGCTCACGAGGATGACCCTCCCCGGGAAAGACGGGGAACGGACCGTTCGACTCGTGACGCTCGGCGGGGCGTTCGTCTCGTACGGACTCGCGGAGTCGGTCTCGCCGGAGACCGGGGTCGCCGCCGCGGCCGCGGCCGGAATCGCGCTCGGGAACCTCGATCTCCCGCACCGCGAGGAGGTGTCGAGCTTCGGACGCGACCTCACGCTCATCGCGCTCGCGTTCGTCTTCATCTCGCTGGCCGCGCTCATCGACTTCGGCACCGTCGTCGGGCTCGGGCTCGGCGGCATCGGCGTCGTCATCGTCGTGACGCTCGTCATCCGACCGCTCGTCATGTTCCTCTCGACCCGCGAGGCCGCCTTCACGCGAAACGAACGGCTCTTCTTGAGCTTCGTCGGCCCGCGCGGAATCATCCCCGCCTCGGTGGCGACGCTGTTCGCGATCCAGCTGCAGGACGCCGGCGAGTTCGCGCTCGCCGACGCGCTCGTCGGAACCGTCTTCCTCGTCATCTTCGCCACCGTCGTCCTGCAGGCCGGGCTCGCCAGACAGATAGCCGAGTTCCTCGACGTCCAACCAATGAAAACGATCATCGTCGGCGGCGGCCGGGTCGGCCGGACGCTCGCCACGCGACTGGAGAACAGAGGCGAAAACGTCGTCCTCATCGACCGCGACCCGGACGTCGTCGAGAGACTGCAGGCGAACGGCCGTCAGGCCGTCGTCGGCGACGGGACCGACGCCGACTTCCTGCGGAAACACGGCGCCGAAGAGGCGAAGATCGTCATCGCCGCGACGGCCATCGACGACACGAACCTGCTCGTGTCCCAGCTCGCACGCTCGAAGTTCGGCGTCGAGACCGTCATCGCTCGGGTCAACGACCCGGACAACGTCGACGCGTTCGACGCGTTGGACGTGCGCGCGATCGACGTCTCGTCGGCGATGGCGTGGTCGATCGACAACGAGATCGAACGGCCGACGCTGAGCCACTGGATGAACCAGCTCGGCGACGGCCACGACGCACAGGAGGTGACGATCACCTCGGAGACGTTCGCCGGGAAGACGATCCAACAGCTCGGCCAGAAGCTCCCCGGCGGCGTGTTGATCGCCGTCGTCGGACGCGACGAGGAGACGTTCGTTCCGCACGGCGACACCGTGTTAGAGCCCGGCGACCGGGTGACGCTCCTCGGAGACAGCGACGACGTCGACGAAGCGATCAAGCGGGTGCATCCGCACGACTGAGACGGCGTCGACGAGATCGCCGTCGACGCGCGGAGGTCGTCAAGTGCCGTGAGGCGCAGTAACAATCAGAAGAATCGCAACCGCCATTAACGCGGATCTAACGTGGGCAAGAGTGTTCTTTAAGTCGAATCAGTTCATACTACTGTCTGTCGAAATTGAGGTTTCATATACGTGCCAACAGGACTTAAACGTGATCTTGGGTTGTTCTCGACGATGGCGATCGCCATCGGCGCGATGGTCGGATCGGGCGTGTTCATTCTTCCGGGCGTGGCGTACGTCACCGTCGACGGGCCGGCGGTCGTACTCGCGTTCCTCCTCGCCGGAATACTGATTCTCCCGGCCGCGTTCAGCGCTTCGGAGATGGCGACGGCCATGCCGGAAGACGGCGGGTCGTACGTCTACGTCGAGCGCGGGATGGGGCCGCTTCTCGGTACTATCGCCGGCGTCGGCAACTGGTTCATGCTCTCGTTCAAGGGCGCGTTGGCGCTCGTCGGCGGCGTCCCGTACCTCATCTTCATCGCGCCGGGGATCGCCGAGTACATCCTCCCGCTCGCGGTGACGTTGGCGGTGTTTTTCACTGTCATCAACGTCGTGAGCACCAAAAGCGCCGGAAGCTTACAGTTCGTCATCGTCGGCGTGATGGTCGTCGTCCTCGGGTGGTTCGTCGCCGGCGGAATTCCCGAAATCGTGCCGGAGCAGACGGCGGGGGCGTTCAACTTCGGGAGCGGCGGGCTCGTCGCGGCGACCGCGCTCGTGTTCATCTCGTACGCGGGCGTGATCAAGATCGCCGCCGTCGCCGAGGAGGTGAAGGACCCCGGGAAGACGATCCCGCGGGCGATGATCGGATCGCTCGTCCTCACGACCGCGCTGTACGTCGCCGTCGTCTACGTCGCGATCGGTATCGTCGACGTGAGCGCGGCGGTCGAGGCGGGACGGCTTCAGCCGGACGGCGAGGGACCGATCATGGGTCTCGCCGCCGAGCAGGCGCTCGGTCCGATCGGCACGGCGGCGGTCGTCGGCGCGGCGCTGTTGGCGCTCGCGTCGACGGCGAACGCCGGACTGCTCTCCGCCTCCCGGTTCCCGTTCGCGATGGCGCGTGACGGCCTGGCGCCGCCCTCCTTCGAGACGGTCAGCGAGCGGTTCAACACGCCCGTCCTCTCCATCTCGGTGTCGGGCGCGATCATCGTCCTGATGATCGTGTTCCTCCCGATCGACCAGGTGGCGAAGTTCGGGAGCGCCTTCCAGATCCTCGTGTTCATCCTCGTGAACCTCGCGCTCATCGGGTTCCGCGAGGGCGCGATCGACGACTACGACCCCGAGTTCACCTCGCCGCTGTACCCGTGGATGCAGATCTTCGGCATGGCGAGCGGCGTGGTCGTCCTCACGCAGGTCGGGACGGTCCCCTTCGCCGGCGCCGCCTTCATCACCGGCGTCTCGATCGTCTACTTCTACTTCTACGTCCGACCCCGGACGGACCGCGAGGGCGCAGTCCAGACGGGCGTTCGACAGAACGTCAGCGAGGCGGCCATCGAACGCACCAAGAAGCTGTTCGGTGAGGAACAGCGATACGACACGCTGGTCGCGCTCACGAAGGACACGTCGGAGCGGAGCCGGGTCGACATGCTCCGGATCGCGATGGACCTGTCGAGCCTGCGGAACGGGTCCGTGACGGTCGGTAACTTCAAGAAGATACCACATCGCGCGTTCACGGCCGGCGATACGACGTCGACGCGGACCGGAACCCCCGATTGGGTGAAAGCGGCCGACTCGCTCCCATCCACGACCGAGGAGCGAGCCGACGGCGGCGTACAGAAGCCGCCCGAAGCCGACGAGACGGACGCACGACCGGCCTCCGACGTCGTCTTCAAAGACATCGAGACCGAGGAGATCGGTCCGGCGATCGTGGAGTACGCCGCCTTCGAGGAAGAGGACTTCATCGTCCTCGAGCGGCGGGTCGAGGAGCTCCACGAGCTGTACGGCGAGGGGCTCAACGAACACGTGCTCAAGAACGCCCCGTGCGGAGTGCTGCTCGTCGAAGACCGCGGCTTCGACGGCGCCGACGAGATCGCCGTCGCGACGAACAGCGACGTGTACGACCCGGTGAAGCTGCTCGTCGCGGACGCGATCGCCGAGGAGACCGGAGCGACGCTGACGCTGCTCCAGACCGTTCCGGAGGGCGTCTCCGACGATCGGCGCCAGGTCGTTCAGGAGTATCACGACGAGCTGCGCCGGGTCCTGACCGTCACCGCCGACTCGCGGATCCTCGAGACGGACGACCGCGTCGAGGGGCTCTCCCGCTTCGCGAACAGCGCGGATCTCCTCGTGACGACGACGGAGCGTCGGGGGATCCGCGGCGCCGTCTTCGGGCGCCCCGGCGACCGGCTCGTCGACAGCGTCGACTGCACCGCAGTGATGGTGCAGCCGCCGGACAAACAGCAGTCTGGGTTCATCCAACGGACTCTCCTCGACCGGCTGTTCGGCGGGCGAAACTGAACCCGGGTCGCCGCGCGCTCGGGTTTCGATCGGGGAGTCGGCTCGCTCTCGGGAGGTCGGCTCGGTCCACGTCGCCCGCCCGCGGTTTCCGAGAGAACAGAGCTAAACCCGCGGCGACGGTGATTCAGGGTATGAAACAGGCCATCGTCGCCCGGGCGGACATCGGAATGGGCGAGGGAAAACTCGCCGCGCAGGTCGCGCACGCGTCGCTGTCGGCGTATCAGGACGCCGGGCGACGCGCCCGCAAGAAGTGGCAGGGCGAGGGACAGAAGAAGGTCGTTTTAAAAGGAACCTCGGAGAGCCAGCTGTTCGAGTTGGCTGACAAGGCGGACACGGAGGGACTCCCGTACGCGATCGTTCGCGACGCCGGCCACACCCAGTTGGAGCCGGGAACCGTCACCGCGCTCGCCGTGGGGCCGGCCCGCGACGAGAGCGTCGACCGCGTGACCGGCGACCTCTCGCTGTACTGATGGCGGACGAACACGACGGCGGCGACGACGATCCGGCGGCGCCCGGCTTCCTCCGTGAGGCGCACCCGATCGAGCGCGCCGTGGGCATCGACTACTACGTCAGCGCCGCCGACGGGATCGGCGGCCGGCTCCGGGAGTCGCCGGAGGACTTCCGCGTCCGGGAGCTGGAGGCGTTCGACCCGGAACCCCTCGACGCCGACCGCGGGAGCTATCCGGAGCTCGTCGTCCGCGCCACCCTCCGCGACTGGGACACGAACGACTTCGCGCGCCGGGTGTCCGACGCGCTCGGTATCAGCCGCGAGCGCGTCTCGTGGGCCGGGACGAAGGACAAGCGCGCCGTCACCACGCAGCTGTTCACGCTCCGCGAGGTCGACCCCGCGGAGCTCCCCGAGATCCGCGGCGCCGAGATCGAACCGCTCGGCCGCGCCGGTCGACGGCTCTCCTTCGGGGACCTCGCCGGCAACGCCTTCGAGATCCGCGTCGCCGACACGGTCAACGACGCGACGGAGCGCGTCGCCGACGTGGTTCGCGATCTGCAGGCGTTCGCGGGCGGCAAGGACGGGGCCGACGCGGAGGACAGTACGGCGGCAGCTGCGGCCGCCGACGAAGGGTCGCCGATCGCCGACACGACCGTCGGCGTTCCCAACTACTTCGGCCAGCAGCGCTTCGGCAGTCGCCGCCCCGTCACGCACGTCGTCGGGCTCGCGATCGCCAGAGAAGACGCGCGCGAGGCCGTTCGGCTGTACGCGGGCAACCCCGCGGAGACCGAGCCGGACGACACCCGGGCGGCTCGCGGCCGCGTCGACGCCGCGTTCGGAACGGAGGCCGCGGGAGCGACGGACGCGACCGGTAGCGGAGGCGAAACCGACGGTCCCGGCCCGTTGCCGCCGGTCGAGGCCGACGGGACCGGCGACGGCGACTGGGAGGCCTGTCTCGACGCGATCCCCGGGAAGCTCCGGTTCGAGCGCTCGATGGTTCACCGGCTCGCCGACCGCGGCGTCGACCCGGACGCCCCCGCCGACCACGGCGACTGGTGGCACGCGTTAGAGGCGGTCCCCTCGAACCTCCAGCGGCTCTTCGTCAACGCGGCGCAGTCGTTTC
>CAZNOA010000015.1:0-20014 GCA_964574565.1 uncultured Halobellus sp.
CAGCCGACGTCGATACCGTTTCCGTAACAGTTCGTCGCGAGCACGTCCCTGATCGTGATGTCGACGTTCCCCTCCGCTCCGGAGTCGGGGCTTCGAACCTGTATCGCCGACGCCACGTTGGGACTGCTCTCGACGTTCTCGCGTCCGCCGTCTATCGTCAGCTGTTCCAGCACGAAGTCGTTCAATCCGCTGTCGGCGGCGTCGATACTGAACAGGAAGATATTACGACCGCTGTTTCCGCCCCCGTACTTGATCCTCGTCTCCTCGCCGTCGCCGAACAGCCGGACGCCGGAGCAAGACGGGCCAACATCGATTACCCTGTCCCATCCTCTGACCAGATACTCGGCGTCCGTCGCCGGGAAGTACACCTCGTCGCCGGCATCCGCGGCGTCGATGGCGCTCTGGATCGCCCCCGTATCGTCGGTCGAACCGTCCCCTCGCGCGCCGTAGTCCTGAACGTTTAAGACCGTCATAGTTCACCCTCACTGAAGTTCGTCCAGTAGACTTCGCCGCCCGTCTCGCCCCCCGAGGAACCCGAGGCTCCACCGCCGACGAGAAGCGTCGCGACCGTGGCACCGCCGATCTTCAGATATCCTCGTCGGTTAATGCCGTCTTTACTGCGCTCATCCTCCGAATTAGTGTCTGAGCGGACGTTACTCTCGGCGTCCGCCTCGTGTGCCAGCTTGCGTGCCATGCAGTCGTTAATGAGCTAGTAACAGAGATAAATGTTTTGTTTCTTATGTATTCACCGTTTAGAGAATTACCAGTATTGTTATCATACCGAACGATACTGTCTGTCCGCGACTTTCCCCAGATAGCGGTCGAAAGCCGCGAAAACCGCCCAACAACCCGGCATCATGTCTCGATAAATATGACATTAACGAGCCAGAAACGGCGTCGAAATCGGCCCGTGTCTCAGTGTGCTTTTGACATCACTCCGTTTGGAAAACGTCGATCGACGGACGAACGGTTCGAACGGCGCCGATATCGAGCCGGTACGCACTCGTCATCGGTCGTTTGAGATCAATCACTCTTCTGGCTGCTCCGGCTGGATTCGGTACGAGTTGAACTCGCCGTTGTCGTACACGCGTGCGACCGAGCGGTCGTTCTCCAACTGGTCGAAGTCGCTCGCCGTGAACCGCCACTGCTCGGGGTAGTCCGGGAACCGCTCCGGATAGGTGATCCGGGCGAGCTCGGGCAGTACCATGTATCTCGGATCGTCGTAACTCGCTCCGAGCGTCTCGTGTTCCGTGTAGTTGAAGTGATCCGGTGGTGAAGCGTCTCCCCACCTGATCGACGGCGACGGCTCCTCCGTGCCGTAGTGGAGATGATAAAACCGGTACTGCCGTATGCCGCGCTCTTCGATCAGTAACTCATCGTTGCGGTTCTCGTAGAGCCACTCGGTGCCGTCAACCTCCGCATGTGTCACTTGGTGATTCCGCTCGAACGCCAGTGGAGAGGCGAACATGCTGAACACCGACAACAGTATCAGGACAACCAGCACCACTCCGAACGCAGCGTTGATCGTCGTCTCTTCGACGGGCGTCGTCGCACCCTGCAGTAACAAGTGGACCAGCGCACCGACGAACAACACGGCAAACAGCTTTCCGAACAGGAGCGGCCGTCCGAACCCTGCGATGAGATCGTTCGTTAGAAACACCGCGGCGACCCCGCCGAACAGCAGGGCGATACCACCGAACAGCGCGACGTACACTCCCGGCTGTTCGTTGTTGCGGTACCACAGGAGACCGACAACCGCGAGGAACACGGCAGCGAGTCCGAAGATTAACACGTCACTTCCGCGCTGAATGATGATCGCTCTGAGGAGGTCGAGGGCCTCAGGAGAGGTCCGTTCGATGGTTTCCGTCCTCGCTTGAAGCGGGGATTCCCCCGCCGTCGGATTAATAAAATCGGCGATGACGTTCCGGAACCTGACGATGATGCCGGTGTATTTCATGTACCACGCAGTAAATACCACGAGCGCGAACGACGTGAGGTTCGGGAGTCCGGTCCACTCGGGATGGAGTGATGGCACCCGATTGAAGCCACTATACACACCGAGCAAGACAAGCAGGAACACGGCCGTCAGCGGATGATACACGAGAACTCCGACGATCGCTAACAGGAGCATCGCGCGAAACGGAACCGCCTTGGTCCGCTTCTGCTTGATCAGTAGAAACATCACGAGCGGCGTTAACAGGACGCTCAGCACGAACGGTACCATCGTCACGTGTGCCGACCCAGCGAACGGGATCAGTACGACTGGGAGACAGAGGAGGGCGCGCTGGCGCTCTTCGAACAACTCCGCGACGATCAACACCATCGCGGAGAAGAAAACGATGCCGAATACGACCGGAAGAAGCGTCATAACAGCAGTCACCTCCATGCCCGTCATCGCCGCCAGCGACTGGATGAGGAGATGCATGGGCGGATAGATGTTCAGTAGAATACCGAAATCGGGCAGGTCACGAATGAGCCCTGCGTGTGTCAAGACGTCCCCTCGCCCGTAAATCGGGTACCCACGGATGTACGGCAGAGCTAAGAGGATGAACCCAGGGACGACCGTGAGCAAGCCACCGATGATCCAGTCTCGGCCCTCGTTCCGGTGTACGACTGCACTCCGTAGAACGACGAGCTGTCCGAGCAGCGTCGTCCCGACCAGACAGCCCCAGAAGTACCACGGGTACGCACGGTAGATCGAAATCTCGTATCCGGACGCAGGCGGTACCCGGTGGAGGGTCGCGACCGCTACCAGCAGGCAGATCGTTCCGGCCGCAGCGATCACCTTGGTCTCTATCGGCGTGTGTTCGTCGCGCATGTATGCTGTGTCCATAGGTTCGTTGTCGAGACGGCAGACGGCTCACCGCGGCTCGAACTCGTTCCGTTTGACACCAACGGCAATAGCGTCGTAGTAATGGGTCTGATAATCTTCGCCCGCGGATCCGATCGCCCGACGGATACGGCGACCACGACTGCTCAACCGGCTAAAATCACACGATCTACTGTTTTGAGAGGGTCAGCGCTGTTTCGTCCCGCGCACCACTCCGCAGTGGGGCGGTTAGTAGTGATATAACAACCAGCCCCAGTCACGAAATCCGCCCAATGGTCGTAACCACGAATTCGGGTGAGTTAGTCGGTTTGACCCAAGGAGCGTGGATGACAGTGTCGTTCGTATCGCTGATGGTGATCAGTGCGTTCACCGTCCAGCGGTTCTTCATCATCTCCTTTATCGGCTTGCTCACCGTGATGCAACTGTACGCACCGACCGACGGGTATCCAGACTGGTGGATAGGACTCAGGGTCCTTTCGCTGGTCTGTTTCGTCGTGTTCGGATACATCGTCTACGGCCGAGTCGTCGCCGTCATTTGAATCGTATCTCACGGAAGCTCGAAACGAGCCCTGGGCGTGTAGGAAGAACGACCTCGTATGCGAGGAGAGATGGTAACCAGAGTTGAGTCCGGCAATATAAACGTACGACCAATGACCTAGCGACTCCCCCGTGACGGCGTACTTCCGTGTACCGTTCATTGCTGCGACGCGTAACGCCGATATCTCACCGGTCCTCTCGAGGAGTGAATCGCGTCAGCGGTGTTCGAAAGGGGTGGGTCGTCCACAGCGGCAAGCGCCCCTACCCGGAACCGAGGGGCGTACAGAAGGCGACAACGGGATCGTGCGCACCAAGACGTTTCTCTGACGATCGCGACGCTTTACTCTCCCACGTCGACCCAGACGTGGACGGAGCGGTACGCGTTCTCACTCGTGGGTTGAGCCGGGGGTTCACCCACGTACAGGAGATAGACGAGCCGAAGCCCGTCTTCTTGAAGCTCGGGCTCGGCGGTGCTTCTCTGTACCGTTGACTCGCCGTGCTCCAGCGTCAGTTCGAATCGCTCGAGCTCGGAGCGCAAGGCCACGTTCGCATCGGGACCGCTCCCATCGACACGTTGGAGTTGGGTCACGACGGTGTACGTCTCGGTCTGAAACTCGTTGTTTTCGATGCCGACGTGCATCGAGACCTGCTCGCCACTCGTCAGCTCGCTGGGGTAGTCGTCGGCGATCAGCTCGCCGGTTTCGTCGCCCTCAGAGAGGAGGTACAGTTCGGTGTACTGCTCACCGGTGGTCGCGGTCGCGGCCGCGAGTCCGATACCGGCAACCGCGACGACGAGCCCGACGACGAGAACGATGTTGAGGGCGGTGTGTGCGGACCGATCCGGGACGACCACCCAATCTATCACCGACCTCGCCGCCCCAGTCCCGGAAATCCCGAATCGGCGTTCCGGGGGGATCCGAACCCGCCGGCCCGCCGCGATGGCGGTCATCGTGAGCGTGAGGCCGCTGATGGCAACCCCCATCGACGTCGGATTCACCCTCAGCTGGGTGTAGTGAACGAAGAACCCGGCTAGGGGGACGAGGATGACGCTCAAGCCGACGGAGAGCATCACTCGTTCCGCTCCAGTCACGGTGATCGACTCCGAGGAACTCGCGGCTATCCCAGGGAGCCCGCTCGGCGGGCCAGTCGTCTTCTGGGGCAGCAACAGCGAGACGAACGCGTACCCGGGCGCGAACAGCACGAATACCCACCCGACCGCCCTCTGTACGGCGCCGAATTCGCTTTCTGAAACAACAGACGCAATACCGATGGTCGTTATCAAAACCACCGCGACGAGATCTAAGGCGAACCCCCTCGATTCGTCGCTGTTCTCGGACCCTCTGAACGACATACAACACCGTTCTGCCTATCCGACCAAAGCTATCCGTCGATTAACCGGTAACGGGCGCTGTTTTCGATTTTTCACGAAACTGCTGAGAGCGGAGCTGATCAGTCGTGGCTCACCGTGAGATGTTCGCGACCCGCCTCGCAAGCCGGTGCGTCGGCCGTCCGCCCAGCGACGCGAGCCAATACTTCAGGAACCGGGGTTCGAACGGATAGAGCGAGACGGCGGTAAACAGAAATCGACGGGCGTGGTCGTAGTTCCCGGTGTACAGCGCGGAGGAGCCGACTCGAAACGCCGCCCACGCGTTCATTTTTCGCCGGAAGAGCGGACCGTACTCCGCCGCAACGTCGTCGAACCGTTCGAGGAATCGCTCGTAGCTCTCGCGTTTCTTCTCGAAGTTGTCGCTCAGCCGATCGTGTGACGTGAACTCGTAAACGACGAGCGGCTCCGGAACGCGGACGAACGACGCACGCTGTGACAGGCGGATGAACCACTCCAGGTCCGCCCACGCCGGAAAGCTCTCGTCGAAGGCGACCGCTCGGGCGAGGTCCGCACGCACCATGACGACCGACATCGAGCCGATAACGTTTCGACAGAGCAGCGCTTTCGTCGGGTCTCCGTCGATAGCCGGCGGAATCTCGACTCCCTCCGAGTCAGCTCGGACCGTTTTGATACCGGTGTACACGACTCCAACGTCGCCTTCCGCGGTCGTGAACGCCTGGACCTGCCGGTCGATCTTCTCCGGCAGCCACCGGTCGTCGTCGTCGAGGAACGCGACGTACTCTCCGGAACTCGCCTCGACACCCGTGTTCCGGGCCGCGTTCGCTCCCCGATTCGTCTCGTGGCGAACGTACTCGAATCCGGAGAGTGTCTCGAGGTCGATCGCCTCGATCGCCTCGATCGCCGGGACGTCAGAGCAGTCGTCGACGACCACCAGCTCGATTCGGTCGTACGTCTGTTCGACGACGCTCCGCACGGCGTCGCGAAGGTACGACGGGCGGTTGTGCGTCGTGACCACGACGCTGACGAGCGGCCGCCGCTCCGCATCGTTCCCGTCGCTCGCCGGTTCCTGCCGCTCCGCTTCGGTCCGCGGCGAACGACGCCGATCTGAATCGGTCATCGTCCACCCCGTCGATCCGTCTCTGCGGCGGTCACGACGGTCGTTCCGTGGTTACGCACGGTTGTACCACACATCGACGTGTACGTTTGGCTCGTACGACTTCCCGAGGACGTCCGGTCGTCCGTTACCGTTCACGTCGACGACCTTCGCCTCGTGGGTGGGTACCGCCGTCTCGACGATGGTCTCCCTGAACTCGGCGCCGCCGGTGTTCCGAAAGAGGATGTGTTGTGCGGCGTCGTCGTTTTTTCCGAGCCCCATCTCCGCGACGTAGACGTCGAGCCACCCGTTTCCATCGAAATCAGCGAGCTGGATCGTGTGCGGACAGTAGAGGTCGTCTGCTAAGATGTGTGGCTCCCAGTCCGGCGGATCGAACCAGCCGACACGACCCATGTGTTCGCCGAGCAGCGGGGAGTCGCCCTCGGAGAACACGACCTCGAGGTCGCCGTCGCCGTCGATGTCACCGACGGCGACACGTGTCCAGTCCCACCCGGTGACGATGTCCTCCCTTTCCCACCCGTCGGCGACCGCCGGCTCTTGGCCGCCGTCGGCCTCTGCGGTCGAGACGCCCACAGAGGTTTCGTCCGCGGCTCGTTCCCGGTAAACCGCCGTACCAGCGATGAGCTCGTTGCTCCCGTCGCCGTCGATGTCGACGATCTCGAGCCCCTCGACGTTCGTCCGTCGGCTGACGACCGTGAGGCAGTCGCTCGGCCACGGAGACTGCGACGGATCGTCCGGCACGTCGTAGTAGAACACGGTTTCGCTCTCTTGAGAGGTGCCGACGATCTCGGGTTCGCCGTCGTTGTCGACGTCGCCGAACGCGATGTCGTGATACTTCGAGAAGTCGCTCGCGAGCAGGTGTTTCGTCCACTTTCGGCGCGGGTCCTCGGGCTGCTCGAACCAGTAGACGTCGCTCCCGCCGAACCCCTGACCGACGATCACGTCGAGCCGCCCGTTTCCGTTGACGTCGCCGAGGGTTGCGCCGAGGAGGTGGAGGTCCGAGGCCGACGAGATCGTGTGCCGCTTCCACGTCGAGCCGCCGTCGTGTCCGTTTGCTCCCGGATTCTCGTACCAAAAGAGATCCTGCTCCAGCCGGCGGAACAGCCGTCCGACGAGCGGGACGGTCCGATCGCCGAGTACCGGAAGCTCCTCGGCACCCATGCCGCCGACGATGAGGTCCGGAAGTCCGTTGCCGGTCAGATCGACGGGCTCGCACACGAAGAGCCGTCCGCACGGGGGAGAGTCGTCAATTTCCTGATGATCGAATCGCATTCCTAAGAGACGTTACCGCTCGGCGGGGCCTTACTATACAGTCACTAACCGCCAATACCGACGTCATCTAGTGGAACAGGTCTGTCACCACGACAGTTAGACTGTCCTCGCTTCGATTCCGAGTGATGTCGCTGTCCGGTCAGCAGCTACCGTCTCGGTGGCTCGCTTTGTTATAAAAAATATAGTATTGTATAACTGGATGTATCGTCTAATCATGAATTACAGAAGTGTTGCGGACCTCAGCGCCGACACCCACAACCTCGCACGAAGGCTCTCAGGAGAGGTCGATCTCGTCGTCGGGATCCCTCGGAGCGGCCTCCTCGCAGCGAACCTCCTAAGCCTTCATCTGGACGTTCCCATGACCGACGTCGACGGACTCGAGGACCGAAGGGTGTTGACCACGGGGAACCGGTACGAAGACGTCCGGTCGTTCGAGGAGTTCGAGTCCGCGCTCGTCATCGACGATTCCGTGCTGTCCGGCACACAGATGACGGAGACGCAGTCCCGACTCGACGCCCGTGAGCTCCCGTTCGATGTCGAGTACGCCGCAGTATACATCTCCGCGTGGGGGGATGAGCACGTCGATCATTGGGGAGAAGTCGTCTCGTCCCCTCGCGTCTTCGAGTGGAACCTGTTACATCACCCGCTGTTGGCCGACACGTGCGTGGACATCGACGGCGTCCTCTGTCGGGATCCGACGCCGTCGGAGAACGACGACGGGGAGAACTATCGCGAGTTTCTCACGGAAGTGCAGCCGAACGTCATTCCGAATCAGCGGATCGGTTGGCTCGTCACCGCCCGGCTCGAAACGTACCGCCCCGAAACCGAGGCCTGGTTGGACGAGCACGGGATCGAGTACGACGAGCTCGTGATGCTGGACCTCCCGGACATGGAAACTCGTCGTCAACGCGGCAATCACGCGCAGTACAAGGCCGGCGTGTACGACGATTCCGACGCGGTGCTGTTCATCGAAAGCGACCCCGAGCAGGCGAAGGATATCCGTTCGAAGACGGGAAAGCCGGTCTTCTGTTACGAGCGAAACGAGATGCTACAGCCCGGACGCGTCGACGAGTTCAGAAGCCGTACCGCGGAGGGTGTCCGAGAGTGGACGCAGAGCCCGGTCATGTACCCCGCTCGTGCGGGGCTTCGTCTCTACCACCGGATTCGGCATCAGATCTGAGATTTGCGCCGATCCGGTCCCGTCGCCGTTGACTGCGTGTAGGCGTGGCAGTCGGCTCACGCCCGGACGCGAAACCGAGTGTCAGCTCTTGATCCCGTCCCGTATCGTCCGGAGGTTTTGCTCTATCCCCCAATCGAAGCGTCGCTCGAGCAGGAAGGCGACGGCGAAGTAAATGACGGCCCCGGCGGGAACCAGCAGTAAGAACTCGGCGAGGTTCGAGAGATCGGTGGCGGTCACGGCGTACCGAAGCGTCACGAACATCACGGACGCGGCGACGAACGGATACAGGTACTCCTTGTAGAGCTGCGCGGAGCGCCCCTCGACCAACTGGGCAGCGAGATACACGTCGACGGGCAGCATCGGGAACACGTACACCCCGACGACGACGAGCGCGGTTCCTTCGATACCCCATCTCGCGGTCGCCGGCCAGATGAGGATCGCGATACAGAACACGCGGAGCAGACCGGTCTTGACGATGTAGTCCGGGCGCCCCAACGCCTTCCAGACGGCACCGAAATTCCGCGTGATCGCGTGTAAAAGCCCGTACAACGCGAGTATCTGCATCGCCACGATCATCGGATTCCACTCTTCTCCGAGGACGGCCGGCACGAAGCTCGGAGCGACCAGGGCGATTCCGAACGAGAGCGGGAACGCCATAAATGCGGTGAGTCGCGTCGTCTGAAGCAGCGCGGAGCGGAGTTCATCGAGATTCTCCTGGAGTCGTGAGTACGCCGGGAACGTGATCTCCGAGATGATCCCCGACACCTCCGAGGCGGGCAGATCCGCGAGCCGGTACGCGTACTGGTAAAATCCGAGCGCGGTCGCGGAGAGGAACCAGCCGACGAAGGCGTCGTCGCCCTCGCTGTAGATGAATCCGATGATCGACGCACCAGTGATCCACTTCCCGTAGTCGATCAGCTTTCGTGCCACGTCGAGTTCGAAGGTGGGCCACGGCCGATACCCGTGGAGGACGTACGACAGCACGAATTTCACAAAGGACTTGCTTATCGTCGCGAAAACGAGGGCCCAAACAGTCGGAGAGTACAGCGCGTAGCCGACGCCGACGACGAACTGGACCACGCTCCCGCTCGACTTGAAAAGGAAGTCCTTGTGAAAGGAGAGGTCTTTTTGAAAGTACACGACGGCCGGATTCCGAAGCCCGTACAACAGCGGCGTCAACCCGAGGACGCGGATGAGACTCGTCGCTTCCGGCTCTCCAAAAGCGCCCGCGATGAACGGTGCACCGACGAACAACACCGCGAAAATGAGGACGCCACGGCCGATCTCGAGGCTCCATGTCGTGTTGAGATAGCGGTCGACGTTATCGTCTTTGTCCTGAATGAGTGCGGCGTTAATCCCGATATCGGTGAATCGTCGCGTGGCCGAGAGGGTCAACAGCGCGATGCCCATCAGTCCGAAGTCTCGCGGAGCCAGCAGGCGAGCGAGAACGATGAGCATAAGAACCTGTGACAGACGGACCGCCATCCTCGTCGCCGAGACCCAAATACCGCTTTTGACGGTCCGTTGAACGACCGATCCGGTCGGAACTATCCCCTCGATCAGTTCGCGAAGTCGATCTCTCATCGCCAGCCTGCACCCGGCAGCCGACGTACTGGTTCAGCAGTACTGCGCCGATTTCTCATCATCCATATGGGGGTCGAAGCGGGCATTGTTATACCGCTCGTAACACCGACGCGAAACCGGGGTTTCATGCGTCGTCGACTGCGTGAATATCAGAGAGGTCCCGTCGCTACGGGTGCCGCCCGGGCCGCGGATTGAGCTCAGAGGTGGCTCCGTGGCGAGCGATATCCACCGTTTACTTATAAAGAAACCCGGCGTAAAATCACGTATCCTCACCGATGCTCGCGCCGCCGATTCCGACGCATCGAACCCTGAATCCGGCGAATCCGGTCCTCCCGGAGACGGCGAGACAGACACCACGCTACTGCTGATGAGCGGCAGTTGGTATCCGGAGAACGCGTACATGTCGCTGCTGTCGACGGCGCTTCGGGACGTCGGGGTCGAAGTGAAGACTCCGTCCCTTCCCGTCTTTTTCCCGCTTACCCGGACGGTGTTCGCGAACCCTGACGCGGACGCCGTCCAGATCGACTGGCTCTACAACTACTACGTAACGACTGACTCGCGGTCTGCAGCGTTCGATCGGCTCCTCACGTACCTCCGAGCGGCGGCGTTCCTCGTCGATGTCGCCATCGTTTCGATGTTGGACATCAACATCGTTCGAACCGTCCACAACAAGCGACATCACGAACGGCTGTTTCCGCGGGTCGAACGCGTCGTCGCCGAGGCCGTGTTTGCGGCCGCCGACGCGGTCACTGTCAAATGCGACGCAGCAACGGAGATTATCGCTGCGGAGTACACGGTCCCCGACGCCGACGAACTGTACGTCGTCCCCGACGGGAGCTACGTCGACGCGTACGAAAACGACGTCTCTCGGCCGGCGGCCAGACGCGACCTGGGGATGGACGAGGAAACGTTCGTCTATCTCTTCTTCGGCCTTATCAGGCCGTATAAAGGTGTCCCGGAGCTGATCGACGCGTTCGCGGCGCTTGACCTCCCCGATACCGAGTTGTGGATCGTCGGGAACCCTCACACCGAGGAACTGCGCGAAGAGATCGCCGGGCGGGCCGCGGACGTCGACGGCGTTGAGACGGAACTCGCGTTCGTTCCCGACGACCGGATCCAGTACTACATGAACGCCGCGGACGTACTCGCGTTACCGTACCGTGACGTTCTTAACTCCGGAACCGCGTATCTCGGCCTTTCGTACGGTATCCCGACGGTCGCGCCGCGTATCGGCTGTCTGCCCGAGGTTCTGTCGCCGGACCGAGCGTTCCTCTACGACCGCACGCGAGAAGGAGCATTACAGGAGGCCCTCCACACGGCGTATGATCACCCGGATATCGACGGGGTCCGGGAAGCGAACGCGGAGTATGCCCGGAAGCTGACGTGGACGCCAGCGGCCGAAACTCTTCGTGCGCTGTATCGGCGTGCGAGCGAGTAATCGTCGTTCACACGTGCGGCGGTGACTCGCTATCACACTCCAGCGAGCGTACTCATCCAACCTGTCGTGGTTTTCAGGGTGACATTGATTATTTCAGGCAACTTCTTACTATTAAGTTCGTCTGCCATGTGTATGACAGCGCTAGGATATGATCGATTCTCTGAAACAGAACCGGGTCGTGATGCGGACCGCGTGGCTGACCGGGAAGGCGCTTAACCATCACGTACCCAAACTGACCGCGCGCTCGGACGACAGGTCCCCAGTGGAGTCGCGACTTCCCCTCCCTGACGCTTCGGTCGGCACGGAACAGGGCATAATCGCTGACGCGGATCTGGCCACGCTGCCATCAACCGGCCGGACAGACTCGACACGGTATAACCCGGTGATAACCTCCGACGACGTCTCGGATTACGGTCAGGTCGACTTCGTGGCTGACCCGTTTCTCTATCCGGGCGACGACCGCTGGCACCTGTTCTTCGAGGTCTTCAACCGCGACCGCGACCCGGACGCTGTGATCGGCCACGCGACGAGCACCGATGGGATCGATTGGACGTACAACGGGGTCGTCTTGAACACCGGAAAACACCTCTCGTTTCCGTTCGTTTTCGAATGGCAGGGCCGGCGGTACATGCTCCCGGAGACCGGCGGTGCCGGCGACACGGTGATCGAGCTGTACGAGGCGGTCGAGTTTCCGAGCGAGTGGCGGCGGTGTGCGGTCCCCGTTTCGAACGACCACGACACCGACGACGCAGTCGTCTTCCGGTGGAACGATCGGTGGTGGCTGATGGTCGGCGACGACTCGATTTCGGGCACGTATCTCTACCATTCTCGGTCGATCGACCGGGACGGGTGGACCCCGCACCCGGGGAATCCCGTGGTTTTCGACAGACCCGCTGCGTCTCGTCCGGGGGGTCGACCGATCGTTTCCGACGACCGCCTCGTGGTCTTCTTCCAGGACTGCGCGGAGCTGTACGGCGAATGCGTCCGGGCGTACGAGATCACCGCGCTCGACCGGTCGACGTACGAAGACCGGGAACTCCTCCAGTCGCCGATCCTCGAGGGCACTGGCGCGCGGTTCGGGTGGAACTCCGGGCGGATGCATCACATCGACCCGTACCAAGTCGGCGGACGGTGGATCTGTGCCGTCGACGGGAACGTTCGTTATTCGAACTTGTTCACCAACGACCACTGGTCGATCGGCTTGTACATGTCCGAGTCAAACTGAGCGGCGCCTCCACTCCCCCGGTCGTCGTCCGTTCGGATCATACGGGGATCTTACTCCGAATAGAGACCGTATTACCACCTGTTCCCCCGTCGCACACTGGGTATGAGCAGCGCCACCCCGGCCGGCCGAAAAGACGATCTGACGCGCACCGGCGATCCGCGATCGGCGATTCAGCTTCACACGCTCCGGGCGCTCGACGAATCCCTTCCGGAGACGATCCGGCGCGTCGCGGACGCGGGGTTCGACGGCGTCGAGTTCGCCGGGCGGTTTCTCGAGTCGAACCCAGAGGCGGTCCGATCCGCCCTCGAGACGACCGATACCGTTCCCGTCGCGGCACACGCCGACCTTGCTCGGATAGAGGGTAACGTCGAACAGATCGCGGACCGATGTCGACGCGTCGGCTGTCAGCGCGTGATCGTTCCGCACCTGAGCGCGAGCCACTTTCGGACGGTGGGGCGCGTGGACTCGCTGGCCCGTCGCCTCGACGACCTCGCAGAGCGAGTCCGGAACCGCGGGCTGGAGCTGTCGTATCACACGTCCCGGCATCCGTTTCTCCCTCTGCTCAACGGGTACGGCCTCCGGCTCCCCGCTGCGGCTCCGATTCCGTTCGGCTTCTGGCAGACGGTCGCCGACGGCATCGACGTCACGGACCGCCGCGAGCGGCAGTCCCTCGGTCGGACCGGGCTCGCACGGCTGGTATCGCAGACGACGGATATCACGTTCGAACTCGACATCGGATGGGCAGCCGCGGCACGCTACGATGCGGGAGACGTGTTGGAGCTGCTCGGCGATCGGTGTTCGTTAGTTCATATCGCGGACGTCGACAGAACGCGGCGCTTCCCGCCGGCCTTTCGTTCGGTGCCGTACGGTGAGGGGGTCGTCGACGTCGAGCGCGTACTCGCGGCGGTCGGGAACGCTGACATCGAGTGGGTCGTCTACGAGGACGACGAACCCGCTGACCCGGCGGAGGCAGTCCAACAGGGAAAAGCCGCGCTCGCTCCGTTTCTCGGGGGGTAGAAGGGATCGACGGAACGACGAGACGTCGTCGGAACCAGTCGCCGATCCGGTCATCGAGATCGTCCGCGTCCGACGGCCCGCCTGACTGCGCCCCTGACGAGCGCGAGGCCGGGACGCCCGTCGAGTATCCACAGCGTCACACCGAACACCACGGAGCCGACCTGCAACGCGACGACCGCAGTCACCTCCGTGGTGAGAAGCTGTTCGACGTACCCGCGCAAGAGGGTGGTCACGCCCTCGCTGAACGACCCTCTGTCGACGCCGCTCTGGTGGGTGGCGAACGGCCAGAGGACGGGTCTCAGGTACAGCGCGTTGCGTGAAAGCGACGCCGGGAGCACGTCGCCGACGAGGTGAAGCAGATACCCGATAGCGAACGCGGCACCCTCCCGTTCGCGCCCGTAGCGCTTCGCGACGAGGAGGACGGCTATCGAGAGCGGAACGGCGAAGAACACGGAATGTGCGAGGGCGTAACCGGTCTCGAAAGCTCCGAACTCCCAGGCGAGCGGTTTGTCGATGAGATCCGGAAACACGGAGCCGAAGACGAGCGCGACGACCGGCCAGTCCTCGGGACGGGTCCGATATCGTCCCCTGAGATACAACGAGTAAATCACGTACGCGAACATCGCGTGTTCCCAGGGCCACATACTCACTGAACCCGGTCGTAGCGTTTTAGTTATCGTCCCGCCGCTCGTCGACTCTCCGTTATCGTCCTGCTATCGCGAGGTATTTCGGTGCACCGACGGCTTCGCGTCCCGCTCTCTGGGCGGTTACGGAACGATCGTTTCTCCGTCGAGCGTGATCACCGCGTCACCGTCGACGGAGAGCGCGCGGAGGCCCCCGGTGAACCGATACCGTCTGTTTCCGTCCGTGACGGACCCTTCGGCGTTACGGCCCGAGATACATGATTCGGCGTCCTTCAACGCGTTGACTCCCGGTCTGAGCCCTCCGTCGACGGTGAACTCGTACGTGGACGGCGCTCCCGACCCGTCGATCCGCAGTTTATGCTCGTCGCCGACGCTCCGACGCTCGTCCGTCTCGGTGACGCCGGCCGCCTGTCCCGCTGAGATCAGCGGTAGCATCGCGACACCGCCGAGGCGAACGTAGTGTCGCCTCCTCATCTCGTCGTTCGCATTCGGTTCCGATTCGGTACGTCTGCCCTGCTCGTCTCCACGATTGTGTGCCAGCTCGTGTGCCATACGACGGTTAATGGGTAGTTAACCGTATTAAGTTCTTTGCTGTTGATATATTCATATCTCAGAGAATATACGGAAATACAGAATGTACGGCGGTTCTGTGCGGTGTCCGCTCTCAGGTGGACGCCGTGTCGTCGATCTCCGTAATGAGTTCTCCGTTCTCGTACATCTCTTCCAGCGGGTTCCCGTCAATCTGTAACGGAAGGTGGACTCGTCCGCGCCGCCGCGCTGACTCCCAGCTGGCGAAGACGAGCTCGGTTCCTCGGAGTACGCGTCGTCCGGACACCACTGGTTCCGTGCCCGACGACAGCGACGAGATGAGGTGTTCGATCATCTGCTCGTAGTGCGTCGGCGGGTCGGCCAGTCCGCTCACGCCCGGCACGAGGTCGGTGACCGTATCGATCACGTATCGAACTCGTCCCTTGGTCGGGCCGTACACGTTCTCGTCGGTGTCGATCGTCTTCCACCCTCCGTCAGTGCGGACTCGCAGCGCCTCGCCGCTGTCCGACTGAATCTCGATCACACCGTCGGAGCCGATGACCCGAAGATACGCGTCGACGGCCGTGTCACCTTCCTCGGCCGTCGAGGCGAGTCCGACCGTTCCGTCGGCGTACTGCCACTGCGCGATCGCGCGCGTCTCGTTGAGCGCTCCGAACCAGCGGTTCTCGTGCGTGCAGTCGATTCCGGCGAGGACCCACTCCGCGCGTGCCCCGTCGACGAAGTGGTCGCACAGATCGAACAGATGGGAGCCGGCGTCGAACAGGTTGACCTCCGACCACTCTAAGCGTTCGAGCGTCCCGATCTGTCCCTCGTCGAGCATCTCCTTGGCGCGTTGAACCGGCTCGGCCAGCCGACGCTGGTGGTCGATCGTCAACTGGACCCCCTCGCTCTCACAGACGTCCACCATGCGCTTGCAATCGCTCCACGTCGTCGCCATAGGCTTCTCGCAGTGAACGGCCTGGACGGAAGATGCGCGCGCGCAGTCGACGACGAGGTCGGCGTGAATTCCCGGCGGGACACAGATGCTGACCACGTCGGGCTCCACCTCCGAGAGCATCGATTCGTGGTCTTCGTACACGGCGTCGAGGCCGTGGTGTTCGGCGAACGCCTCGGCGTTCTCCCTGACGATGTCCGCGCAGGCGACGAGCGAACACGAGTCGAGACGCCGGTATCCGCTGGCGTGACGGTACGCCATCGCGTATCCGTCGCGATCCCGAGTGTCCGGGTCGGCGCCCGTTCCGATCACGGCAACACGATATGTCATCACCGATACCAGCCGCCGTTCGCGCAATAGTATACGTCTACTAACCGACGGACACGGATCGAGCGCCGTCGACTGCGTCCGCGACTGTGAGCGCGTCTCGTCACGGAACGCGATACCGACCGTTCGGCGTGAGCGTCGGAGACGGGGTCGAAAACAGTTACTACCGGGTTGTGTGACCTTGTAGAACGTTACTAACGCTGAACGCCACTGACAAGGCGGAGAAAAACAATTAGCGATTTCGATAAGTATGTTATTACCTAGCAAAGATAATCCGAGTCGAGCGGCCGCGAGCGACCGAGCAGCTCGCCGTTGCGCTCGAAGGGCGCGGAACCGCGTCGATTCGGCGATCGATCGAAGAAATACCGGCTTACTCAGCGAAATCGGAAGTCTGAGGTACTCTAGAAACGCATTCCCGTCGCACTACAAGACGGGATTAATAATCATGTAATAAAATTCGCTACAGTTACGTTCTTTATATCTAATGCCGTACGGATAGTGAAACGAGACACATGAGCGCGGAGAAGGAATCAACGGCCGGAACGAATCAGACGGCGACAGCGGATTCGTTATCGAACAGCGACGTGTCCAACTTAGATCATATCGGGAAGAAACCGCGTTCGAACGGCTCGGAGTTAACGAAGGGAGAAATATTCGATCTGTTGAAGAACAGTCGGCGTAGAAAGATTATTCACCACCTTCGCGAACACGACGGATCCGCGACGTTAGACGAGCTCGCGGAACACATCGCCGCAGACGAGAACGACACTACGGTCCGCCAGCTCTCCTCGGACCAGCGAAAGCGGGTGTACATCGGCTTATACCAGTGCCACCTGCCGAAGATGGATACGCTTGGGGTCGTCGAGTACGACAAAAACCGGGGCACCGTGGAGCTACAAGACTCCGTCTCGTCGCTCCTCCAGTACATCGAACCGCCGGCGGAATCGGCGGAGAAGCCGACGTGGGTGACCCCTGTCATCGCCGTCTCTATCGTTCTGCTCGTCGCGCTGGGCACGTTGGGAGTCGGCGCGTTCTCAGCGGTGCCCGCGGCCGGGTGGACGCTTCTCAGCACTGTCGGGATCATCGTCATCACCCTCCTCCAGTATCCGTTCTGATTGCCGACCGTTCACGGCGCGCTAGTCGCTGACGAGGTGTTCCAAGAAGTCGTACTGCCCTTGACCGGCGGTCGTCTCGTAGTACTGAAACGCAGCGAGCGCCAACAACACGACCGTGAATACCAGGGTCGTGATCGGCGGAACGGCGGTGAGCGACTGGGCGGCCGCGAGCGTTATCCCGGCGACGGCGAGCGCCGCGTAGTACAACTCCCACCGCCTGTCCGGAGTGGTGTCTTTGTTCAGAACGCGTGCGATCTCGGACACGCGGTCGGTCAGCGTCACGAGCTTCTTGTCGCCGTCGTACCGCACCAATCCGGCTTCCTCGAGTTTCGGCACGTGCGTCTGATACAGTGAGATGTAGAACCGCTTGACGACGTCCTCGCTGATCGGGTCGGCGTCCGCGCCGTCCGCGCCGCCGCCCTCCCCGACCGGCGTTTCGTTCTCGGAGACTGCGGTATCGCGCGCGAGGTCACGGAGATGGGCCTCTCCGCCGCGACGATGTAAGTGATACAGAATTTGGCGACGCCGCGTGCTGCTCAATACCTCGAATACCTCGTCTTTGTCGAGTTCCTCAGTTTCGTTCATGGATCAGTGTCGTGTGGATTGATCACTGCTCAGTCCGCTCGGCCCCCGAGTACGTTCGATCACTCTAACCCTCGTCCATTACTCAATTTGTTATCACGTCCATATCGAGCGGTATTGCTTCCCTGAAACGTCCGGATCGGCCGGGCGCGCGGACGATTGACCCGGTTCTGCGTCTCGAAAGCCGAGACCAAAACACTCGCCAAGACGGATTATTCAACGTCTCTACCGCCTGTTTAGATACGTATAACAAAACTCCTCTGGCCACATCGTCAGTTCAAATGGCAGATCCGCTCTTTGAGCTGACCAGTTTCCAACGCGACCTCCTGTACGTGACCGTCGGTAAAGCGAAACCGTCGGGCCAAGAGATCAAAGAGGAGCTCCGCGAGGACATGGGTGAGATCACTCACGGGCGTCTGTACCCGAACCTCGATACCTTGGTCGAAAAGAACTATCTGAAGAAGGGACAGACCAACCGACGAACGAACTATTATAAACCCACTGAGAAAGCGGCCGAGAGCCTCAAGAGCCGCAGAGAGTGGGAAGACAGGTACGTGGATCTGTAACCGGAGCGGGACGAGCCAGAACCGCGTGAGGGTGTGTATAACAAAGCCCGCTTCGGCAGTGCGTATCGACAAGGTCCCCTGCTCGGCGTGAACGCTCCGAGTTCGGGGAACGCTCCACTAGGATTCGAACATGAACGAGACACGAAATCGTCGCGGTCGGCGCCGGCTCCTCCGACGAGAACAACAGCTGCGTCGTCGAAGCGGTAGGCGCCGTCCGCCGGAACCCCCGCGAACCGTTCCCGCTCGGTCCTCCGACCCTCCGGTAGGCCATCGAGGTGAGGGATAGCCATGTACGACGAGGAGACGATTGGCGTCGTCGTGCCCGCGTACAACGAAGAAGCGCACATCGGAAGCGTCATCGAGACGATACCGGCGTACGTCGACCGCGTCTACGTCGTCGACGACGCGTCGACCGACGACACGTGGGCGGTGATCCGCGAGTACGCGCGCCGGATCAATTCCTCGTCGGCCGACACCGACCAAGCCGGAGGAGCCTCCTCTCGACCGATGCCAGGAGAGGGCGGCCCCCCGGCCGCCGAAGTCGGCACCGACGGCGGATTCACTCCTCGCGTGGTCTCCGTCAGGCACGAGACCAACAGAGGCGCCGGGGCCGCCGTCAAGACGGGGTACTCGTACGCGCTCGAAGACGAGATGGACGTGGTCGCGGTGATGGACGGGGACGGACAGATGGACCCCGACGAGCTCGAGCGGATCATCAAACCGGTCGTCGACGGCGACGCGACGTACGCGAAGGGGAACCGACTCCGATCCAGACGCGACTACGACGGGATGTCCCGATGGCGGCTGTTCGGAAACGGTCTCCTCACGCTTTTGACCCGCGTGTCGAGCGGCTACTGGGAGCTGTCGGACCCGCAAAACGGGTTCACGGCGATCTCGAAGGGCGGGCTTCGAGCGGTTAGCTTCGACCGGTTGTACGACCAATACGGGTTCCTCAACGACATGCTACAGGCGCTCAACATCAACAGGGAGCCGATAGCCGACGTCCCACATTCCGCGGTGTACGCCAACGAGACGAGCAGCATCAAGTACTCTACGTTCATCCCGACCGTCTCGATCCTGCTCGCTCGCAACTTCGTCGAGCGGCTGGCCCGATCGTATCTGATCCGGCGATTCCACCCGCTCGTCCTCTGTTACGCGCTCGGTGCGGTCGTCATGGTCACGGGAGCCATCGGCGGCGCGTACGCGGTGTCGTCCTCGGGCATCGACAGCTTTCTCGGTGGGATGACCTCGCTCGCGGTCGGCGTGCTCGGCGTCTTGCTGTTGATACTGGGCGCGTGGTTCGACGTGGAGGACAACGAGGGGTTGGTGTTGGGGTACGATCGGCCGAACTCGACCGACGTGGCAGCCGAGACGGAAAAGCGAGTTCCGTCCGCCGCGCTCCCCGAGGCTGTCGGTGACGGTGGTACGTCGACCGGCACTCCGGAGGTCGATAACGGATGACGGACGTCGCGATCGTGCTCGGGACCAGGCCCGAGATCATCAAACTCGCTCCGGTGATCAGGGCGTGTGAGCGACACGGCGTCGACTACGCCGTGATCCACACGGGACAACACTACTCCGAGAGCCTCGATTCCGTCTTCTTCGACAAGCTCGAACTCCCCGAACCGGAGCACAGCTTGGGGGTGGGATCGGCCCCACACGGCCGGCAGACCGGCGAGATGCTGATCGGACTCGAAGAGACCCTCGAAGCGATCTCGCCGGAGATCGTGTTGGTACAGGGCGACACCAACA
>CAZNOA010000016.1:0-19451 GCA_964574565.1 uncultured Halobellus sp.
GCCGGAAGACGCCGAGACGGCCGCCGAGGAGATTGAAGCGGCCGACGACGTCGAGGAGACGGAGCCGGAAGACGTCGCTGCCGCCGACGGCACTCCGGTCGACGAAATAAAGGGGATCGGACCGGCGTACGCCGAGCGCCTCGGCGAGATCGGTATCTACACCGTCGAAGACCTCGCCGGAGCGTCGGCGGCGGAGATCGCCGATGGGACGAGCGTCGGCGAAGGTCGCGCCGCGACGTGGATCGAGCGGGCGACCGAGTTCTGAGACCGGTGACCGGTCAGGGGGTTCCGAACCCCCGACCGCAACTGTTTCGTCACCCCCGCCGAAGGGTGTTCCATGCAGCGGTCCGTCCACACCGATCGGGAGCGGTTCCGTCAGGTCGCCACAGCGGCTCCGCCGGGCGCCCGAGTTCCGGTCGAACTCCGGGTCGACGTCGACGACCCGTTCGCGGCCTACAGACGCGCCCGCGGCGGGCCGGGCGGCGTCTTCTACGAGACCACCGGCGGTCAGCCGGGATGGGGGTACTTCGGCGTCGATCCGATCGACCGGCTCACCGTGTCGGACGAGGCCGTCGTCGCCCGGCCCGAGACGGAGTTGGAAGGGAGCGACGGCGGCACGCCGGACGACCGGCGGAGCCCGACCGGCGACTACCGACGCCCGGCTCCCACTCTCGCGGCGCTCGAGGGGCTCCTCGACGGTGAGACCCTCGTGCGCGGCGACTGCGACGTGCCGTACCCCTGCGGCGCGTTCGGCTGGCTCTCGTACGACGTCGCCCGCGAACTCGAGTCGTTCCCCCCGGCCGCCCCCGAGGGCCCCGGCGCGGTCGACGACCGAGGACTCCCCCGCCTTCAGATCGGCGTCTTCGACAGGATCGCGGCGTGGGAGTGTCCGGTTTCGGAGGAGTCGACCGTCACGCTCCGCGTGACGGCGTGTCCGCGGGTCCCGGGAGGAGGAGCGCGCGACGACGAGAGCGCGGGCGACCGTCCCGCCGACAGGCCGTCCGACGACCGGCTCGACCAGCTCTTCGACGAGGGCGTGTCGCGTGCGACCGACCTCGTCGACCGGATCGAGACGGGGGATCCCGGCGTCGGCCCGGCACCGGATCCGGCCGCGTCGACGGCGACGTTCGAGAGCGACACGGGACGGGACGGCTACGCCGACGCGGTTCGACAGGTGAAGTCGTACGTTCGAGACGGGGACACCTTTCAGGCCAACGTCTCCCAGCGGCTCCGGGCGCCGGCCGCCGTCCACCCGGTGGCCGCGTACGACGCGCTCCGAAGCGTGAACCCCGCGCCGTACTCGGGGCTGCTGGAGTTCGCGCGAGAGCGGGACGGAGACGAGCGGGGCGCTCTGGGCGCGGACCTCGTGAGCGCGAGCCCCGAGCTGCTCTTGGAACGCGTGCCGACCGACGAGCCGGAACGCGGCGCCCGGCTCGTCACGGAGCCGATCGCGGGGACTCGTCCGCGCGGGGAGACGCCGGAACGGGACGCCGCGCTGGAGGCGGAGCTCACCGACGACGCGAAGGAGCGCGCAGAGCACGCCATGCTCGTCGACCTCGAACGCAACGACCTCGGGAAGGTCTCGCGGTTCGGCACGGTCGACGTCGCGGAGTACCGCCGCGTGGACCGGTACAGCGAGGTGATGCACCTCGTGAGCCTCGTCGAGGGCGAAGCGCGGCCCGACGTGGGGCTCGCAGACGCGATCGCGGCGTGTTTCCCCGGCGGGACGATCACGGGCGCGCCGAAGCCCCGAACGATGGAGGTCATCGACGAGTTGGAGGCGACGCGACGGGGACCGTACACCGGCTCGATGCTCGCGGCCGGCTTCGACGGCCGGGCGACGCTGAACATCGTGATCCGGACGTTGGTGCGTCACGCCGACGAGTATCACCTGCGGGTCGGCGCCGGGATCGTCCACGACTCCGAGCCGAACGCCGAGTACGAGGAGACGCTCGCGAAGGCGCGGGCGCTCGTGAGCGCCGTCGACGAGGCGCTCGCGGCCGGCGAGATGGCCGTCGCGGGGGCCGAGGCGAGCGCCGACGGCGACGACGCAGCCGACCCGGACGGAGGGGAGGTGACCGACTCGTGACCGACGCCGACTGGCGCCCCGGCGCGGGCGCGAGCGACGCCCGGGTCCTCGTCATCGACAACTACGACTCGTTCGCGTACAACCTCGTCCAGTACGTCGGGGAGGTCGCCGGCGCGGTGACGGTGCGGCGGAACGACGCGGTCGACGTGGCGGCGATACGCGAGATCGACCCCGACGGCGTCGTCGTCTCGCCGGGCCCGGGCACACCCGCGGAGGCGGGCGTCTCGATCGCCGTCTTCGACCTGGACCGCCCCGTCTTCGGCGTCTGTCTCGGCCATCAGGCGATGTGTGCGAACTACGGGAGCCCGGTCGGGCACGCCCCGGACGTCGTTCACGGGAAGCCGTCGACGATCACCCACGACGGCTCGGGGGTCTTCGCGGGGCTCCCCGGGCGACTCCGAGTCGGACGGTATCACTCGCTTTGCGTCGAGCGCGAGGACCTCCCCGACGCGTTCGTCGAGACCGCCAGCACGGAGGACGAACGCGAGGTCGTCATGGGCGTGCGCCACCGCGAGAAGCCGCACGTCGGCGTGCAGTTTCATCCCGAGAGCATCCTGACGCCGCGAGGGAAGGCGATGGTTCGGAACTTCGTCGAGGTGTGTGAGACGCATGAGTGAGGGATCCGACGGAGTCGAGCGGACCTACCACGTCGACGGCGACCTCGTCCCCGCGTCGGCGGCGACCGTCTCCGTGGAGGACCGCGGATTCGCCTACGGCGACGCCGCCTTCGAGACGATGCGCGCGTACGGCGGCGAGGCCTTCCGGTGGGACGCCCACGCGACCCGGCTCGCGAACACCTGCGAGACGCTCGGACTCGACCACGGGCTCGACGACGCCGACCTGAAATCGAGGGTCGACGAGACGCTCGCGGCGAACGAGTTCGCGGACGCCTACGTGAAACTCTCCGTGACGCGTGGCGTGCAACCCGGGACCCTCGACCCGCGGCCCGAGGTCGACCCGACCGTCGTCGTGATCGCGAAACCGCTCCCGCGCGGCGGTGTCAGCTCCGAGCCCGCCCACGACGGGCCCGCCGCGATGCAGACGACGAAGACGCGAAAACCCTCGTCGCGCGCGCTGCCGGGCGACGCGAAAACGCACAACTACCTCAACGGGGTCCTCGCGCGGCTCGAACTCCGCGTGACCGGCGCCGACGAGGCCCTCATGCTGGACCCCGACGGCTACGTCGCGGAGGGCGCGACCGCGAACCTCTTCTTCTCGGACGGATCCGCGTTGAAGACGCCGTCGCTCGACGGACCGATCCTCCCCGGCGTCACTCGGAAAACGGTGATCGAACTCGCCGAAGAGGAGGGGATCCCGGTCGAGGAGGGGACGTACGCGCCCGACGCGGTCCGCGAGGCCGACGAGGTCTTCCTCACGAACTCGACGTGGGAGATCCGACCGGTTCGGACGGTCGACGGGATCGTCGTGGGGAGGAGCGACGGCGAGACCGTCGTCAACGGGGACGGCGAGACGGTCGCCGGGCCGCTCACGACGCTGCTCTCGCGACTGTTCGACCGGCGGGTGGAAGCGCGGTATTACGACGGCGAGCGGCTGTAGGCGCAACGGCGGGCAGCGTCGTGACCGGACCGACGAGTGCCATGGGGGCCAGCCCCCCGAAGAGTCTTTTCAGAGCGGTACGGAGACGCACCATGATCGCTGCCCTCCAAGCGAACGCGCTCGGTACCGGATTCCTCGCGCTGCTCTGGACCCTCGCCGGACTGGCGTGGCTGCAGTCGCGCGACCGCCTCCCCGTGTCGGGGTCTGTGGCGCTGTACGCGGGGATGACGGCCGGCGCGATCATCGGCGTCGCGAACTTTGGCCCCGGCGGACCGACGGCGACGATACTGCTCGGCTTCGGAGGAGTTCTCGTCGGAATGAACGTCGGGCGGTTGTGACCGAACCGTCGCCGCGGCGGTGTCCGCCCGTCATCCCTCTCGACCACAGCATTATCCGGCCGGAAGGCCTACAACTAGTATGGCAGATAACAAGAGCGGCCGCGACAAACAGGCCCGCGACCAGGAGCGGCGACAGCGAGAACGGGAGATCGCCGCCGAGTTGGAGCGCGGCGACGAGGTCGAGCCGCCGGTCGACCCCTCGGAGCTCGCCTACTTCGAGACCGCGCTGGACGCGGTGACGTTCCCGGCGACGGGCGCGGAGCTCGTCTCGGCGATCGGCGACCGCGAGATCGAGGCCGTCGACGGTACCTACGCGGTCGCCGACCTGGTCCCCGACGCCGAAGAAGAGACGTTCGAGGACCCCACCGCGGTCAGAGTCTGGGTGCAGCGCCCGACGATCGCCGCGGCGATGAAACGGATCATCGAGGCGAGCGAGCCCCTCCCGGACGAAGAGCTTGGCCGGTCACAGCGCGACGCCTACGAGCAGACCTTCCGAGCGCTCGGAGCAATCGACGCGGACGACGACGACGAGGGGATCGCCGTTATCGCCGACTGGATCGTCGAACGGATAGACGAGAAGGCGAAGCTCCCCGGATCGAGGGACGTGCGTCGGCAGGCCGCGAAGTTCTGCCGGGGGAACGGGTACGAGATCCGCAACGACGAGTGGCTCGGGGTATAACCCGGCGGAGCCGTTCCACGCGGGGGATTACTCGTACGTCGCGACTTCGATCAGGCTGCCGTCCGGGTCGCGCAGGTACACCGAGGTGAGCGAGCCGCGCGCACCGGTCCGCTCGACTGGGCCGAGTTCGATGTCGAGGCCGCCCCCGGCGATCTCGGCTGTGAGGCCGTCGGCGTCGACGTCGGTGAGCAGACAGCAGTCGCTGTCGCCCGGCTCCGCTTCCGGGGCCCGCGGCTCGATCGCGTCCCCCGCCTCGTGGAGATTGATCTTCTGAGCGCCGACGCGGAGCGCGTGGCGGGTCGTATCGGTAGTGTCGCCGTCACCGTACGTGACGTGTTCGACGCCCGGAAGTCGGGTATAAAAGGCGACGGCGGCGTCGAGGTCGGAGACGGTGACGACGACGTGATCGAGGCCGGTGACGGGCATACCGGTCCGGTCACCGTCTCGGATAGTAAAACCGCCGGGGATCAGGAGCACGCGCAACGTTCAAACGGAGCGGCGGCCACGAACGCGTATGGACGCCGACCGCCGGATCGCCGCCGTCGAGGAGGTTCCCGAGGACAGCACGCTGCTCGTGACGCTTCGGCCCGTCGACGCCGACGCGGTCGACGACGGCGAGGGCGACGTGGGAACGGCGGCAGACGGGACGCGAGAGGCGGAGGCGATCGTGACGCGAGCGGCCGGCGAGGTCAGGGCCTTCCGCAACTACTGTCAACACTGGACCGACGTCCGGTTGGACAAAGACGACGGGGCGTTCGTCCGCAACGGCGAGGTGTTCTGTCAGAAACACGGCGCGACGTTCGAGGCCGACTCGGGGTACTGCAACTTCGGCCCCTGCGAGGGGGCCGTCCTCGAGGGCGTCGACGTCGCCGTCGCGGACGGCGCGGTGTACCTCGCGGACGACGCCTACGAGTTCGTTCGGCTCGGCCCCGCGCGGCGCGACGCCGACGGCGGCGGCTCGCGGATCGATTTCACCGGGAGCTAAAACCGCGTTCGCCCGCCGCTCGACTCGTCGCGGCCGAGCGCCTTTTTCAAGAAGCTCATCCAGCGCTTCTGGTCGGCCGCCTCCTGTCGTTTCGCCGCCGTCTCCGGGTCGGGCGCGTTCAGCCCGTCGAGCGCGTCCAGCGCGCGGTCGATACCGATGATCGACGCGACCAGCTCCTCGCCGTCCGCGTAGCTCACCTCGTTCTCCGCTATCAGCTCCAGCCGCTCCAGCCGCTCGCGACGGAGGTTCCGCTTCGCCCGTTCGACGCGGTCGCGCTCGCCGGGCGGGACGGTCTCGCGTCGCTTGATCTCGAAGACGAACGACTGCAGGTCGATCGACTCCCCCTGAACCTCGATCTCGTCGGGGATGTCGGCACCGACCGTCGCGGCCTCCCGGTTGACTCGCTCGAGGAGCCCCTTCCGCTCGTACTCCTTCACGACCGCTCGGTACGTCGCGATCGCACTTCCCTCCTTCGGGTCGGAACCCGGGTCGCTGTCTGAGTCGCCCGCGAGAAGGGACGACGTTAACTCGCCCGCGCCGCAACGTGAGACAATGGAATCGCTCGAAGCCGAACTCGCGCGGGCTCGCGATCTCGACGTCGACGACCTCGCCGACGCGATCGCGTCCATCGGCTTCGAGTGCACGCGCTGTGGCGGCTGCTGTACGGGATACGCGCCCGACGAGGCGGGGGGCGCGCCGGCGGGGGAAGGGACGGGAGAGTCGGGCGGCGACGGCGGCGGCAGTTGTCACGACGACCGGCCGACCGCGGACCGAGAGCCCCACACGGCGACGGTCTTCCCGGACGAGGTCCGGGCGGTCGCCGACGCAGCCGAGGAGGCGTTCGGCGAGGCGTACGACTGGCGCGACGTCGCCCGTCCGATGCCGTTCGGGCTCTCCGAGGACGAGAACGGCGACCCGACCGGCGAGACGTTCGAGTGGGCGCTCGCGACCGACGACTGCGGCGACTGCACCTTTTACCGGGAGACCGACGGGCAGGGGGCGTGTTCCGTCCACGGCTCGCGGCCGCTGATCTGTCGGACGTACCCGTTCAGCGTCGCGCTCGACGGCACGAGCCAGCCGATGGGGGAGGCGGTCGACGCCGAGGGAATCGTGCGTGCCCACGAGTGCGAGGGGCTCGGCCGCGACATCGCTCGGGAGGACGCCGCGGAGCTGGCCGCGGCGCTCAAAGAACGAGCGGTTCGCGAGCTAGAGGAGGCGATCGGGGTCCGCGACGGCTACGATCCGACGGCGGGCGACCGCGCCGACGGCGACGTAGTCGTCTTCGACTCCGAAGGACCAAAATCGGCCGACGGCACGCCGATCGACGGCGGCTGAGGACGGCTGTTTGTCGGTCGAAGGCGGCTGAGGACGGCTGTTTGTCGGTCGAAGGCGGCTACGGGCGTGAGTGCGCTCGGCCGACCTCACACCGCGTCGAGCGCCGCGTCGACGTCGGCGGCGATCGCGTCGCGAGCCGGCGCTTCGGGGAGGGTGAGCGGCGGTCGGACCCGCGGGTCGGGGATGAACCCGCGGTGGGCGGCCCCGACCTTCGCGACGGGCGCGAAGCCGTGGTCGCCACAGCGGGAGAACAACGGAGCGATTCCTCGTCGATGAAGCGTCAGCGCGCGGTCGCCGTCGCCCGCGCGGATCGCCTCACCGAGCGCGACGAACACCTCGGGTATCACCTGCGAGAGCGCGTTGATCCCGCCGTCGACCCCGAGGCTCGCGCTCGGGTAGAGTTGGGCGTCGACCCCTTGGAAGACGGTGAAGGAGTCGGGCGTCCCGCGGAGGACCGCGTCTAGCGCGTCGAGGTCGCCGCTCGTGTCCTTGTACCCGACGACCGCCTCGTGGTCGGCGACGAGGTCGGCGACGACGCCCGGATCGATCGATTCGCCGACCGTCGCCGGGATGTCGTACAGAAAGAGCGGAAGGGGCGCGTCCTCGGCGACGGCGTCGAAGAAGGCCCGCTGGCCGTCGGGAGCGACCGACGTGTGGTAGTACGGGAGCGTGACGAGTCCGGCGTCGGCGCCGACCGCGGCGGCGAACGCCAGCCGCTCGCGAACGCCCGGAACGGTCGTGTCCGACACGCCCGCGATCACGGGGACGCGCCCGTCGGCCGTCTCGGTGACCGTTTCGACGAGGGCCCGGCGCTCGTCGTCGGTGAGGCTGGCGAACTCCCCCGTCGTCCCGCAGGGAACCACCCCGTCGAGCCCCGCGTCGACGAGCGCCTCGACGTGGCTCGCGAGCGCGTCGAGGTCCACGTCGCCGGCGTCGTCGAACGGCGTCACGATGGGCGGCGAAACGGCGGCTTGTGGGAACTTCGGATTCGACATGGTCGTTCGTTCGGAAGGGGGTGACAAAGGTGTTGGCTCCGTCGTGCGGGTCGCCGGACGGTCGCGATTGCCGGGTATCGGCGGTACAACTATACTGATCCGTCACCACGTACGGGTGCACTCTACTATGGAGATCTCAGAGAAGCTCCTTTGTCTGTTCAGCGCCGACGTCCGCGAAGAAGACGGCGAGTACGTCGTCGACGTGCCCCGCCGCGAGGTCGACACCGGTTCGCTGGAGCCGGGCGAGACGTACCGGGTCGCGCTCATCTCCCGGTCCGAGCCGAGCGAATCGACCGCCGGCGACGACGGCGGGACCGACGTCTCTGCGTCGCATGCCGACGACGGGCCGCAACCGCCCGTCGAGCCGGGCGAGATGCGGTACGTCGAGATCGAGGACCTCGGGAAGCAGGGCGACGGGATCGCCCGCGTCGAGCGCGGGTACGTCATCATCGTGCCCGACACGGAGGTCGGCGAGCGAGTCAAAATCGAGGTAACGGAAGTCAAATCGAACTTCGCGGTCGGGGAAGTCGTCGAAGAGTCGGGGTGAGTCGGCCACTGTCGCCGCGGCTCAGTCGGCGTCAGCGGCGGCGTCGACGTCCTCGGCGTCGGTGTCGGCGTCGACGTCCTCGGCGTCGGTGTCGGCGTCGACGTCCTCGGCGTCGGTGTCGGCGTCCGGTACCCGGGCGTCCCAGTAAGAGACCGAGGCGACGTAGTCGCCGGGAACCGTGTTGCCGATGAGTTCGTCTATCACGCGGAACGGTTTCGCGACGGGGCCGGGAAGCTCCCGGTAGAACCCGTACGGCAGCACGAAGTCGTGCGCTTCGTCGGCGAGCGTGAGCCCCGCTTCGCCGAGCATGGCGGCGACCTGTCGCTCGGAGTAGAGCCGGGACCCCATCGGGAGCAGCCAGGTGTACAGCGTCCGCAGGCTGCGGCTGTTGAACGTGTCGAAGAACACCTGATCGCGGCTGACCCGGCGCAGCTCCTTCGCGAACGGGGCCGGGTCGTCCATCAGGTGGAAGAACCGCATCGCGACCACGGTGTCGAAGTGGTCGTCCGGGAACGGCAGCCGTGAAGCGTCGCCGCGGACGAACTCGACTCTGTCTGACAACCCCGCGGCCGCCGCCTTCTCGCGTCCCTGTTCGAGCATCTCCCGCGAGATGTCGAGTCCGACGATGTCCGCGCCTTGGTCGGCCAGCATCGTCGTGAACCGGCCGGTCCCGCAGGCGACCTCCAGCACGCGATGGCCGTCTTCGATCGGCCCGAGCGCGGAGAGCACCGCCTCCTTCTCGCGCTGATCGATGAGCGCTCCCCCGCCGGAGAACCGTACATCGTCGTACTCTTCCGCGACCTCGTCGGCCTGATACCAATCCTGTCCCTTCACGATACGTATTTTCCACACCGAACCGACAAAACCGTACTGGATACGGCTCGACGACGCGATCGGAATACCGTGAGACGGTTCCGTCGCGTCACCGCTCCTACCCGCTCGTCGAGACCGTCTCGGCGGGGATTCTCACGATCACTCGCGGACCCGACTCCTCGCCGTGGTGCGGGTACTCGTCGACGCCGAAGTACCGCTTCGCGAGTCGATCGATGTGATCTCGGGCGCCGTCTTCGGTCAGCGTCGCCTCGCCGCGGACGGAGACGTACCGGTACGAGTCCGTCGGGTCGAGCACGCTCACTCCGACCTTCGGATACCTTCCTCGAACGACAGACTGGCGAAACCGTTGGGTCGATGGCACAGCCCGTGCGTCTCAAGTGGGACGACCACAACTGCTCGGAGACACCACACTCTCCCGAGAGGGCCAGTCCCAACGAGAAGCGCACAAACCGGAGTACCAGCGACGGGAAACTTGCCTCCGTGGGTACGGCATAGCCAACATCCCCACCGGAGGAATCCCACGGCTGAAGCCGTGGGAGGATGTCAAGAGGACGTACTCGCGGTCCTCGTGATCGACCCAGACGGGCGTCACGTGGGGCGTACCGTCCGGCATCACCGTCGCGAGGTGAGCGTACGACTCGGACTCGAAGATGTCGACGTGCGATTCGGGGATCACGCAACGCGGTACGCGTCCGCGTGACAAAACGTGCCCGATCGATCAGTATTGACATCAATTCGAGAAGTGATATTAACACATTATATTATCCCAATCAGATTCCCCAATATGTAGCTAACCTTTACCAATAAGCAGACGCTTTCCATGTGATATGAGTACCAGTCCCGCGGAGACCGCAGACCAAGACCGCCTGTCCGAGACCGAGTACCGCGAACGCTTACGCGAGCTTCCCCCCAGCGCCAAGCTCGTCGCGAAGGTGCTCGAAGGCGACTCCCCGCTCTCGCAGGGCGGCCTCGCGGAAGAGTCGCTCCTGCCCGACCGGACCGTCCGCTACGCGCTCAACCGCCTCGAAGAGGAGGGGTTGGTCGACTCGCGGTACAGCTTCAAAGACGCCCGCAAGCAGGTTTACTACCTGACGATCTGAGCGGACCGGTCGCCTGACGATCCGAGCGAACCGACCGCGCCGACGTCGGACGAGCCCGCACGGAGCCCTTTTTAATCCCTCGTCCCGATAGCGCCGTGTATGGACCTCACGGTCGTCGTCCCGACCCTCAACGGGCGGGATCGGTTGGGCGCCTGTCTCGACGCGCTGTCGGCACACGCGCCCGACGCCGAGGTGGTCGTCGTCAACGGCCCCTCGGCCGACGGGACGACCGGAATGGTGCGCGACCGCGACGACGTCGACGTGTTGGTGGAGATCTCCGACCGGACGGTCAACGTCGCCCGCAACGCGGGTATCGAGGTGGCGACCGGCGACACCGTCGCGTTGGTCGATTACGACAACCGGATACGCGAGTCGTGGCGCGACGCGGTCGGCGACGGGCTCAACGCGGCCGACGTCGTGACGGGACCGGTGACGCCGATTGAGCCACACGCCGCCGGCGAGACCGACGCCGTCGACGAAACCGACGAAACCGACGAAACCGGTGCCGAAGCTGAGAGCGGCCCCGAGCGCCGGACGATCGCGGGCCGCGACGTCACCTACTTTCAGGGCGGCAACGTCGTCTTCCGACGCGACGCGCTTCGGGACCTCGACGGCTTCGACGAGTACCTACACACCGGCGGTGCGCGCGACACCGCCCACCGCCTCGCGCGGATGGACCACGACGTCGAATGGCGGGCCGACCTCGCGGTGACAAAGGAGCTGCCGGCCCCGACGGCGGCCGACGGCGGCCGAACCGCCAAGGAGTGGGGATGGAAGTACCGCGCGCTCGCCTACCGGCTCCTGAAGAACTACGGCGTCCGCCCGACCGTTCTCGCCCGGACCTGTTCGCACGCGCTGAAGGACGCCGCGGCCGCCGCGAAAGACGTCGTCCGTGGCGAGTCGACGCCGTCGCGGTGGTTCGCGACCGGTCGCGACGTGATCGTCGGGGGCGTCGGCGGGAGCTCCGACGGGTTGGTCGCCCGGAGCCGCGATCGGAGCCCCGCGCGGAACCCGAACGGGATCTCGAAACGCGCCGACCGCGCGGTCGCGAAGTACGACAACCGAGAGTGAGCCGGCGAGCGTCCCCGCGCCTTTTAACAGCCGCCGCCGTCAACGGCAGGTAACGAATGGGACTCACGAAGCGGATCATTCCCTGTATCGACGTCGACCTCGACGACGACGGCGACGCCGCGGTGTACACGGGCGTCAACTTCGAGAACTTGGAGTACACCGGCGACCCGGTCGAGCTGGCAAAGAAGTACAACGCGGCGGGCGCAGACGAGTTCGTCTTCCTCGATATCACCGCGAGCGCGGACGGCCGCGAGACGATGCTCGACGTGGTGAACGCGGTCGCCGACGAGTGTTTCATCCCGCTTACGGTCGGCGGCGGTATCCGGACGAAGGCCGACATCAAGGAGACGCTGCGGGCCGGCGCGGACAAGGTGTCGATCACGACCGGCGCGCTCGAACGGCCCGAGCTCATCGAGGAGGGCGCCGCCGCGTTCGGGAGCCAGTGTATCGTCATCTCCGTCGACGCCCGACGCCGACATGACGACGCGGGGGACCACTTCTACGAGGACGCCGACGGCGAGGAAGTGTGGTTCGAGTGTACGAAGAAGGGCGGGCGCGAGGGCACCGGCATCGACGCCGTCAGTTGGGCGATGGAGGCCGAGCGGCGCGGCGCCGGCGAGCTGTTCGTCAACTCAATCGACATGGACGGGACGAAGGACGGCTACGACATCCCGCTGATGAAGGCGGTTTGTGACGCGGTTTCGACGCCGGTCATCGCCTCGTCGGGCTGCGGGAGCCCGGAGGACATGTACGACGTGTTCACCGAGGCGAACGCGGACGCCGGTCTCGCGGCTTCTATCTTCCACTTCGGCGATTACACGATCGAGGAGACGAAGCGGTACCTCGACGAGCGCGGCGTTCCCGTCAGGCTGTAACTCGAACGCCGTTCACAACGGGTGTTGTTTCACGTTTCGTGGGCCGAAACCAATACTTATTATTCGATAGCGGCCGAACGGTCACGTATGTCCACGTCCTCCACGCGTGTCCGCGCCGAGCGCCCCGAGCTCGTCTGTAAACGGACCGACGCCGGTTCGGGTCGTCCGGGCGACGGCGCAGACGCCGACAGCGAGGTGACGTTCTTCGAGCCGGACCGCGAGCCGGACGAGCGGACGACCCGCTGGATCACGGTTCGAGCGGCCGACTGCGTGCCGGAAGCGGAGTGGCGATAGCGCCGACGGTCGTTTCTGTCCGCCATTCCCTCGTCAGTCGTCGGCGGTGATCGGTCCCGTCGACAGGAGCTCCTCGTCGTCGAGCAGCGCGACCGTCGCGAGTCGGATCGCGTGCGGCCAGCCGAGCGGCGTCGCGCTGTCGGGCGTCCCGTCGTCGAAGAACTGCTCTGGCAGGTAGCTCGTCGGCTCGCACAGCGTTCCGCCGGGAGAGACGTGTGAGAGGAGGCCGCGCGCCCGCTCGGCCATCTCGGTCGCGCGCGGATCGTCGTGACCGTCGAGGAGGACGGCGAGCTCGGCGCAGGCGTTCGCGCCCCACGCGGTCGAGACCGTCCACACCTTCTCGGAGGCCTGTCCCGCGCGCCGCCAGCCGTCGCCCTCGTAGCGGACCAGTCCGGTGATGTCGGCGGTCTCGTGAGCCAGTCCGTCGACGACCGTCTCGACGTGGGAGACGAGCCGGTCGAGCCGATCGGCGTCGACGGCGCCACCGTCGCTCGTGTCGTCGTCAGCCCCCGTCGAGCCGAGCGCGTCGAACGAGCGATGCGCGCTCGCCAGCGACAGCGTCGCGGAGTCGAGCCGGTCGTCGAGCGCGCCGGCCGGCGTCTCGCGGAGCGCGTAGCAGCCGCGCTCCGGAACCCAGAGGTCGTCGAGCGCTTCGTACACCCGAACCGCCTGGTCGCGGGCGTGTCCCGCGAGGTCGCCGGAGAGGCCTGCGGCTTCCGGCAGGTCGGCGGACTCGGGGAGGTCGGTCGCGTCGAGCCCCTCGCCGTGGAGCGCGAGCTCGCTGTACGCCTCCAGGAACGTCGCGGTCGTGTGTGTGAACCGGCCGGCCATGTCCTCCCACGCGTTCTGACAGACGACCGGGCGGCCGTCCGCCTCGAGCGTCCGGTCGAGTCCGGCGAGCGCCGCGACGAGCGTCGCGTCGAGCTCGTCGGCGGCGACAGTGCCGGACGACGTCCCGCTGGCAGCCGGACGGGGTCCGGCGACGCCGGCGGCCCGCGCCTGCGCGAGATACGCGATGACGCTACCGGTCTGGTCGGCCTGGTAATCGACGTCCGGCCCGTCCTCGATCCGAGCGTTCGCCCAGCCGGGCGCGAGCGCGCCGTTTCGTGGCCACACCCGGTGAGGCCACGAGCCGTCCGGGCGCTGAGTGGCGACGTACATCGCGGCCGAGCGGGCGTGCCAGTCGCCGAGGCCGAGCCCGAGCCGGTCGTCGGCGTCGAGGAGGAACCCCGATATCTCCGCGTCGTCGCGGAACCACGTGTAGCCGTAGCCGCCGGAGTGTTCGTAGTACGGGTCGAAGTCGGGGCCGGCGATCCGCAGTCCCGACTCTGCGGAGAGAAGCGAGAGCACGCGGAGGTCGGCGACGACCGACTCGCGAGCGGGCGCGGACTCCGGCACCGACGGGGTGGTCCCCTCGGCCGCCGCGGCGAGGGCGTCGACGTCGTCGAGGTCGGAAAAGAGAGCAGAGAGCCTGTCGCGTGCGGCCTCTCGGCTCGTCTCGGCTCGATCGGTCAGAAGCGATCCGACGGTCGCGACGCCCTCTTCGAACGGCACGTCGACGATGACCTCACCGGAGAGCCGTTCCTCCTCGTACCGGTCGCCGTCCCGATCGCGGGGGAGGTCGGTCGGCGTCTCGTCGAGCAGTTCTGGGAACGTCGTCGGAAGCTGTCCGCGGAGCTCTGAGAACCCGGTGTCGCTCGCGATGAAGTCGTGCTCGTCGGCGTGATACACCTCGACGGCGTCGTCGTACCGGAGCTGCCCGACCCGGTCGTCGCGGCCGTCCGGGGCGAACCGAGCGTAGACGACGAGCGAGAGGGCCTCGGGGTCGACGCTCCCGTGGCCGTCCGTCCCGACGTCGACGGTCGCGCGGGTGAGGTGCGCGTCCCCGAGCGTGACGTCATGGCGAGTCACCGTCGCCGCGTCGGCCTCGTGAACGGTCTCGATCAGCGTCGTGTCGCCGACGTACCGCTGGCGGGTGTCGGTCTCGTCCAGCCACGTCACCTCGCCGCCGACGGCGAGGCCGAGCCGCGACCGAACGAGTCCGGTCCGTCCGGTCAGGGGGTAGCCGAAATCCCGGAGCGAGCCGTCAGCGGCGACGTGGACGAGCCGCCCCTCGCCGCCGGAGAATCGACCGGTCGTGGTCCGGCGCTCGCCGGGGAATCGGGTCGCGTGCCCGGTGTGCCGCTTGTAATCGTCGAGCGCGTCGCGAAGTTGCATTACGCGGCTAAACGATCCCTCCGGGTATGAAGGTTTGGTGTAATTATCATTCATAACTTTTCAGAACGGAAACGCTCAAGCCGTGGGGCGTCCCGGTACCGGCATGCACGAGCCCGGGCCCCCGCGAACGACGAGTGTCGGCGAATCGGTCGAGTTGGCTCCTCGACGCCCCGACCCCGACGGAACCTTCGACTGGACGCTCCGCGACGCGCCGGCGGAGAGCGCGGCGGGCGGCGGCGACCGGGCAGTGACCCCCGAAACCGCCGACGGGACGGAGCGGCCGATCCTCGTCCGTGGCGACACCGGTCGCTCCGATTCCCCGGTGGTCCACCTCCACCCCGACGCGCCCGGCACGTACGCCCTCGAACTCGACGCGCCGGACGGGACCCATCGCCAGCGTGTCCGCGTCTTCCCGGACGAGCGACGGGAGACCGAGCTCCGCGTCCCCGCGTTCGACCTCCCGGTCGACGACGCCGAGGTCGATCGGGTCTCGCTCATGTGGCCGCACAACGACCGACTGCTCGCGCGCGAGCGGCCGGAGCGGGACGGCGACGACTGGGTCATCGAGACGCGCGTCCCGCCCGGTCGCCACTCGTTCACGTTCGCGCCCAACGACGACCTCGCACAGTACCACCGCGATAGCGTCGCGGTTCCGGGGCCGGGGCGCCCGCGCCTCTCGCTGGACGCGACCGTCACCGGCGGCGGCGACGACCGCGACCCGACGCTCGTCCTCACCGCCGACGCCGAGGCGCCGCCTGAGCGCAGCGTGTCGGTCGGGCCGGACGAGTCGGACGGGTCAGGTCAAACGGACGACCGGCCGGGCCGGAGGGACTGGTCGAACGGCGACGCCGACGCGGCCACCGTCGACGTCGAGTTCCTCGTCGACGACCGCGACGCCGAGGCGGAGACCGTCTCGCGGATCGAGTCGCTCGCGGACGGCCACACCCTCGAGCTCTCGCTCGACGAGGTCCCCGACGGCCTCCGGATCCACGCGGTTCCGCACGCGAAGCGATACGGCGCGATGGAGACGGTCCGGATCGACCGCACCGACGGCGGATCGGCCCGGGTCGTCGACCCGCACGCGCCGCCGGAGTGGGCCGAATCGCCGACGATCTACGAGGTGTTCGTCCGGTCGTTCGCGGGGGAGACGCCGCCGACCACGTTCAGAGAGATCGAGCGGCGCGTCCCGTACGTCGAGAGCCTCGGCGTCGACGCGCTCTGGCTGACCCCCGTCCTCGCCTCGCCGACCGAACACGGGTACCACGTCACGGACTACTACGACACCGCCGCCGACCTCGGCTCCCGGGCGGCGTTCGAGTCGCTCGTCGAGACCTGTCACGAGGCCGGGATCCGCGTGATCTTCGATCTCGTGATCAACCACACCTCTCGGGACCACCCGGCGTTCCAGATGCACGCCGCGGGCGTCGACGCGTACGCCGACCACTACCGGCGCGCCGACGGCGCGTTCGACGTGACGGGCACCGACTGGGCCGAGATCGACGACGGAGACATGCCGGAGTACTACTTCAACTGGGGTCGGATTCCGAACCTCAACTTCGACAGCCCGGCCGTCCGCGAGTGGCTGCTGGACGTCGTCGACGAGTGGGCCGCCGTCGTCGACGGCTTCCGCGCCGACGTCGCGTGGGGCGTGCCACACGGGTTCTGGAAGGAGGTCGCCGACCGCGTTCCCGATGACCGCCTCCTGCTCGACGAGACGCTCCCGCACGACCCCTTCTACGGCGAAGGGGAGTTCGACCTCCACTACGACACGTCGCTGTACGACGCCCTTCGGGACATCGGTGCGGGGGAGCGGCCCGCCGACGCGGTCGCCGACGCGGTCGACCGCGCCGCGTGGCTCGGCTTCGGCGATCCGAGCGCGCAGATGCGCTACGTCGAGAACCACGACGAGGAGCGCTATCTCGCGGAGTACGGGGAAGCGGCACAGCGCGCCGCGGCGGCGGTGACGTTCACGCTCCCCGGCGCGCCGATGATCTACGCCGGCCAAGAGCGCGGCAACGAGACGTACCGCGGCCCGGTCCGCTGGCACGACGGCGACAACGACCTGACCGACTTCCACCGCGATCTCGCCGCCCTCCGCGACGCGGAACCGCTGCTCCGCGACGGCGCGGTGGCGTTCGACGGCGCCGCATCTGCGGTGACCGTCGTCGACGGGGACGCCGACCGCGTCACCGCGTACGAACGCGTCGGGGACGACGGGGACACTCTCCTCGTCGTCGTCAACTTCGACGCCTCGCCGGCGACGGTGACGGTTCCGGAGGGCTTCGAGAGCGTCCCGTATTCCGAAGCGGCCCCCGACGGTCTCGCCGCTGAAAACGGGGATACTCCAACGGTTTCGACCGGGAGCGACGAGAGCCTCCCGGCCGAGGGCGACGAGGCCATGCCGGCGGAAGGAGGCAGGACAATCGCGGTCGACAGCGTCGTCGTCCTCCGGTAACGCGCGCCGGCCGCCTCCGACCCATATAAGTGATCGCCTCACGGTTCTCGTTCGTATGGACGACCGGACGCTGCACGACCTCCTCCGTCGGTTCGGACTCTCCGACAAGGAGATCGACACGTATCTCAGTCTCTTGGCGCACGGCGAGGCGAAGGCGAGCACCATCGCCGACGCGGCGGGGGTCTCGAAACGCTACGTCTACAGCGTGAGCGAGTCGCTCGCGGAGCGCGGCTTCGTCGAGGTGAACGACCACGTGGTCCCGACGACGATCCGGGCGAACCCGCCGGACGAGGTGATAAACCGGCTGCGCTCGGACGTCGACGCGATGCGGCCCGGGTTAGAGGAGCGGTTCTCGCGCGTCGAGCGGCAGGCCGAACAGTTCGAGGTGATCAAGTCGCGCGTCACCGTCATCAAGCGGATCCGGTCGCTGTTAGGCGACGCGAGCGGAGAGGTGACTCTCTCGATCACGGCCAAGCAGCTCCCGGAGATCCGGGACGCCCTCGTCGACGCAGTCGACCGCGGCGTACTCGTGCTCCTCGTCGTCTCCGACGCGGGCGCGGACCCCGACCGTGAGACCCCCGAATTGGACGGTGTCGCCAGTGTCATCCGGACGTGGAGCGAGGCGATGCCGACGCTGCTCACGGTCGACTCCGAGGCCGGAGTCGTCGCGCCCCCGGAGCTGTTGCGACGCTCGACCACCGACCGACAGGCGATCGTCTTCGCACAGGAGCAGCTCGCACCCGTCATCGTCGGCTCGTTCCTCGGGAACTACTGGCCGGCGGCGACCGAGGTCTCGACGGCCGAGCCGGCCACGCTCCCGGTCGAGTACACGAACTTCCGACACACGGTGTTACAGGCCACGCTCCAGCTCCGCGCCGGCGTGACCCCCCGCGTCACCGTCGCCGGTCGATGGACCAGCGGCGACGATGACGCGGAGGTCACCGGGCGCGTCGTCGAGGCGAAACAGGGGATGGTCGAGCCGACGAACAACGAGTTCCCCGTCCAACACTCGCTCGTCGTCGAGACCGAGGACGGGACGGTCACCGTCGGCGGACGAGGGGCGTTCGTGGAGGACATCGAGGCCGACCTCGTCCGGATCGAGGCGGCGGAGTAGGAGAGCTACGACCGCCGGCGAGCCGGAGACGCCCTACTCGTCGAGGCTCGGGTGCGTCTCCTGTGGGTCCGGATGCGGCTCGGCGAACCGCTCGCGCATCGCGTCGCGCGACGCCGCCGCCCGTGCGCGGCGCTCGTCGTCGTCGATCTCTTCACAGCCCGGCGGCAGGTCGCGCCCGCGGTCGGTGAAGTACCCCTCGGGAGCGACCCAGTCGTGGTAGAACGGCCGGTCGTCGTCTTCGACGAGCGTGACGGCGACCTCCGTCCCGTGGCCGGCACACACCGCCGCCTGATGGGGTTTCTCCGCCAGCCGCCCAGCCGCGTAGAGCCCGTCGACGCCCGTTCGCCCGCGTTCGTCCACGTCGACGTACGCCTTCCCGCGGTCGAGGATCCCGACTCCCTCGACGCCGTCGAGGTAGCCGACCTCGTTTTTCGTCGCCGCGATGACGTGCCGAGTCCAGAGACGCTCGTCACCGTCGACCTCGACGACGAACCGGGCGTCGTCGCAGTCGGCGTCGGCAGTCGGCTCGTCGTCGCTCTCGCCGGGCGCGACCGTCGCGACCCGGGTGGCCCGCCCGTCGAGCCGGTCCGCTCCGGCGCGTTCCGCCTGCTCGCCGAGGAGGTCGAGCAGCCGTCGCGGGTCGACGCCGAAGGGGAATCCCGGGAAGTTCTCCAAGTGGGCGTTCCGTCGGAGGATCGACCCGTCGGAGCCGCCGGTCCGCGTCCGGCTGTCACCGCGCTTCGCACGGTTGTCCGAGGGACCCGGTCCCTCGCTGCCGGCGGGAGTTCGTCCCCGGCCGTCGACGACGAGCGTGTCGAGTCCCTGTCGCGCGGTGAAGACGGCCGCCGGGAGCCCGGCGACGCCGCCGCCGACCACGATCACGTCGCGATGTGCGTCCATACGAACCCCCTCGGACGACCACGCGGTAGACCCTTCGATCCGCGAACCGTCCGCAGAGACCGCGTG
>CAZNOA010000017.1:0-19187 GCA_964574565.1 uncultured Halobellus sp.
ACGTCCACCCGCCGGAGCAGTTCGACGAGACGCACTACTACGACGAGTTCGACCGGTGGGGCGAACACGTCGTCGAGGGGTCGTGGGACGCCGAACTCGTGGACGACCTCGACGTTCGCGAAGGGGACCACGTCGTCGAGAAACACACCTACGACGCGTTTCATCGGACGGAGTTGGAGGGATACCTCGACGCCCGCGGGATCGACGACCTCCTGATCTGCGGGACCCTCGCGAACGTCTGCGTGCTCCATACGGCCGGCAGCGCCGGGCTCCGGGACTACCGACCGGTGGTGGTCGAAGACGCCCTCGGCTACATCACCGAGAACCACCGCGAGTACGCGGTCGACCACGCCGACTGGCTGTTCGGCGAGACGACGGCCCGCGAAGCCGTCGCGTTCGAGGCGTAAGGCGGGAAGAGAAGCGCGAGCCGGAGCCGACGGATTCGACCGCGAAAGAGGAGCGCGAGCCGGAACGGGAGAGCCGCCGCCCGGCAGCCGAATTATCAGCCGCGTGAATCGGCGTGTAACCCTTTTTATTCGCGGCGGGGACGCTCCGACATGGAACTCTCTCGACGCGGGATGCTCGGCGGGTTCGCGGCTGTCGGCGCGGTCGGAGTCGCCGGGTTCGCCGGGGCGGCGTCGGTCACCGACGGCGCGGGCGACGACGGTGCAACCGGTGGGGGCGGCGCGGAAACCGAACCCGGCGACGATACCGGAGCGACCGGATCGGTCGCGGTCGACCCCGACGCCCCGTTCGAGGCGCAGCTCCTCGTCGACGACGAGGCGAACGCGGACGACGCGGCGGGCGACGACGAGGTCGAGCTGTTCGACGCGGCCGACCTGGCTCGCGTCGAGGGGCCGTTCTCCGACGGCGACGAACACCTCGTCTACGTGGCGCTCGGCGACGCGGGTATCGAGACTTTTCAGACGCGGCTCGACGACGCCGGCGCGGTCGACGACCCGTCGGGGTTCGTCGTCGTGATGACCCTCGACGGGACCGAGGTCAGACGCGTGGAGCTCGACCGTCCGACGGTGGACGCGCTCACCGACGACGAGTGGGGCGGGGTGTTGACGCTCCCGTTCGAGGCGGAGGCGGTCGCGACCGACGTGTACGAGTCCCTGGCGGCCGACGCTGAACGCGAGTAAACGCCGAGGGAGCCCCGAGACGTCAGCGCGCCCGACGGGCGAGCCACGGCGCCGGGGAGGCGGTCCCGTGTCCTAACTGGTTAGGGAGCGATCGGCGGCGACGACGGCACACGAAGCGAGCGGTTATGTGCCGGCCGCTCGTCGGTTCAGACATGAGCGATCGCAGCGAGCAGGCGGCGGATCGATCGGCCGAGGAGGCCGGAGGGCGGCCCTGCCCGCTCTGTGAGACGCCGATGTACCACAGACACTGCAAGTACGTCTGCCCGGCCCACGGCGTCGTCTACGACTGCAGCGACACGTTCTACTGATCGGGCGAGCGGACGGCGACGCGCGACGGCGTATCACGCCGCAGATCAACCCGCATACGCAACGGTCACAGGGACGGAACTAACAATGGATGTGCGAACTGTTATGTTCTTGGGGATCGAATTTTCGCGCATGATGGGCGACCCGCTCGCAACCCTCCCTGCCGACCTCCAGAGGTCAGCATGGTAGAGAAAACACAGGTTGCCCGGAGCAAGCGGATCCAGCGCCGTACCGGGAAGACCTTCCACGTCGCCACCCGGCTGCTCCCCAAGCGGATCCGTCACCCGACGTACGTGTTGTACGGGTTCTTCCGGATCGCCGACGAGGTCGTCGACGCCGAAGAGACCGCGCCGCCGGACGAGCAGCGGGCGGAGCTGGACCGGCTCCGCGAGGCCGCCCTGGGCAACGCGTCACTGGACGACCCGGACGACCGCCCCGTGTTAGACGCGTTTGCGGCGATTCGCGAGGAGCACGAGATCCCCGACGAGGACGTCCACGCGTTCGTCGACGCGATGGAGAGCGACATCGACACCGACCGGTACGAGACGTACGAGGAGCTGGAGGCGTACATGGACGGCTCCGCGGCCGCGGTCGGTCGGATGATGACGGCGATCATGGAGCTCGACGAGGAGGCCGAGGCCGAGGCGCTCCCCCACGCGACGAAGCTCGGCGAGGCGTTCCAGATGACGAACTTCCTCCGTGACGTCCGCGAGGACGTCGTCGAGCGCGACCGGATCTACCTGCCGCTCGAGACCCTCCAGCGGCACGGGGTCAGCGAAGAGCAGATCCTGAACCTGGAGTTCGACGCGAACGTCGCGGCGGCGATCCGCGAAGAGCTCGCCCGGACGGAGCAGCTCTACGAGGAGGGCGTCGCCGGGATCAAGTACCTCCCGGAGGACTGCCAGCTGGCGGTGTTGCTCGCGGCGGTGCTGTACGCCGACCACCACCGCCTCATCCGGAACCTGGGGTACGACACGGTGTCTACCACACCCTCGCTCTCGTTCACCCGCAAGATCTCCCTGCTCCTCCGGACCCGCTGGAAGTGGCAGTGGAACAACGACCCCGAGGCGGTGTTTTACGAGATCTGCCACGGCTTCGACGGCAGCCGCGAACGGCGCGACCACGGACCGCACGGGTCGGGCGTGGCCCAGTCCGACTGAGCCGCGAGTGAACCGAGGAACCGGTCAGCGATGAGGAAGTCCCGCTTCGTCGGCCTCGCGCTGCTCGCCTTCGCACTCGTCTTCGCTTCCTTCGTCGTCCGCGGGACGACCCGGCTCGTCGCCTCCTACGGGCTCGCGGTCGCGCTGTCCGCCCCGATCCTCTTTACCGCCGCCGCGCTGCTGGCCGCGCTGGTCGTGCTCGCCGCCCTCGACGTGACGGGGATCCGCCCGCTGGAATGAGCGGGAGCGGCGGCGACCCGTGCGCGCGGTGGGGCAAGTCGGAACGCCCTTTTGACAGCGGCCCGGAGGACACGTATGGACGTACGAACCGTCGCCGACCTCTCGCCGGCCGAGCGTCACGCCTTCTTCGAGCGCGACGCCGGCGTCGAGGCCGTCCGCGACGACGTGACCGAGATCGTCGACCGGGTGCGCGTCGAGGGCGACGTCGCGCTCCGCGAGTTCTCCGAGGAGTTCGACGGCGTCGCCGTCGGTAACATCGACATCACCGACGACGCGGAACGAGCGCACGCGGAGCTGGCGGACGCGAACGATCCGGTGCTTGACGCGGTCCAGGAGGCCGCGGCCAACATCCGCGCGTTCCACGAGCGACAGCGCCCGGAGGACTGGCGCGACGACTTCGGCGGACGAGAGCTGGGACGACGCTTCCGACCGATCGACCGCGCCGGGGTGTACGTCCCCGGCGGCGCGGCGGCGTACCCCTCCAGCGCGCTGATGGGCGTGATCCCGGCGACGGTGGCGGGCGTCGACCACGTGTCGGTCGCGACGCCGCCGGCCGAGGAGATCAACCCAGTGACGCTCGCGGCGATCCACGAGGCGGGCGCCGACGCCGTCTATCAGGTGGGCGGCGCGCAGGCGATCGCGGCGCTCGCGTACGGAACCGAGACCGTGACGACCGCACAGAAGGTCGTCGGGCCCGGGAACAAGTGGGTAACCGCCGCCAAGGCGATCGTGCAGGGCGACGTGGAGATCGACTTCCTCGCCGGCCCGAGCGAGGTGCTCGTGCTCGCGGACGACACCGCGGACCCGGCGCTCGTCGCGAGCGAACTGGTCGCGCAGGCGGAACACGACCCGAACGCCTCCGTCGTCGCCGTCACCGACGACGCGGAGCTGGCGGAGGCGATCGCGGACGCGGCCGACCGACAGGCCGGCGAACGTGACCGCGAGGAGACGATCCGGGCGGCCCTCGCGAACGACGCCTCCGGCGTCCTCCACGCGCGCTCGATGCCCGAAGCGGTGTTGTTCGCCGAGGAGTACGCCGCGGAACACCTCTCGATCGTGGCCGACAACGACGAGGCGCTGCTCGCGCGGATCTCGAACGCCGGCTCCGTGTTCCTCGGGCCGCACTCGCCAGTCGCCGCGGGCGACTACGCGACCGGGACGAACCACGTGCTGCCGACGAACGGCGGCGCGAAGCGCTACGGCGGCCTCTCGGTGGACACCTTTCTCCGCTCGTCGACGGTCCAGCGGCTCGACCGCGACGCGCTCGACGACCTCTCCGACACGATCACGACGCTCGCGGAGGCGGAGGGGTTAGAGGCGCACGCGGAAAGCGTCCGCAAGCGGTTGGAGTAAGGTCGGCGAAGGAAGTCAGGGTCGGGAGGTCCGCACTCGGATCGATACCGTGACGACCGGCGACCGGGATCGCGGTCGGCCGCGTCGTCCGCGGTGACGGGTCCCGCTCACGCGGCGACGTGATAGACGCGCGCCTCCCACGGGCTGAGCCTGAGCGCACCGGCCGCGAGCTCTCGCATCGCGGCGGCGCGTCCGCGGTCTCGGTAGTTACCGATGAGGAGGGTCGCCTCGTCGGTCGCGACGCGCTCCGGGAGGCTCACCTCGAGGTCGTCGCCGGTGAAGTTCAGGGCGACGACGAGCCGCTCTTCGCCGTCATCGGCCGCGAGCGTTCGGGTGTAGGCCCACACCTCGTCGTCGTCCGGGAACAGCGGCTCGTAGTCGCCGTACACCACGACGTCGTGTTCCTCGCGGAGCGCGATGAGGTCGCGGTAGTAGTGCCACACCGACTCGTCGTCGGCGCGCTCGCGCTCGACGTTGATCAGGTCGTGATTCGGATTGACGCCGATCCACGGATCGCCGTCGGTGAAGCCGGCGTGCTCCGCGTCGGACCACTGCACCGGCGTGCGCGCGTTGTCGCGCGAGTTCGCACGGATCCCCGCTTTGACCGCGTCGAAGGATTCGACCTCCCCGTCCTCGATGGCCCGTCGCAACGGGTTGAGGGTGTCGACGTCGCGGAGCTCCGCCAGCGAATCGAACGGGTAGTTCGTCATCCCCAGCTCCTCGCCCTGGTAGACGTACGGGGTCCCTCGAAGCGTGTGAAGCAGCGTCGCGAGCAGCGTCGCGGACTCCCGCCGGTACTCGCCGTCGTCGCCGAACCGAGACACCATCCGCGGCTGGTCGTGGTTGTTGAGGTACAACGCGTTCCACCCGGTCTCGCTCAACCCCTCGTCCCATCGGTTGAAGACGGCCTTCAGCTCCGAGAGCGACCAGTTCGATCGCTTCCAGACCCGCTCGCCTCGGTCGAGCGTCATGTGTTCGAAGTGGAACAGCATCGAGAGCCCGTCCTCGTCGGGGTCGAGGTAGCGTCGGGCGTGTTTCATCGGGAGCGTCGGACCGACCATCTCGCCCACCGTGAGGAGGTCCCGGTCCAAGACTCGCTCGTTCATCTCCGAGAGGAACTCGTGGACGCGAGGGCCGTTCGGCACGCAGCTCAACGTGCCGTTGAACGGGTCGTCGAAGTCGTTCGGTAACCCTTCCGGCTTGGAGATGAGGTTGATCACGTCCATTCGGAACCCGTCGACGCCGCGGTCCAACCACCAGTTCATCAGGTCGAACACCGCCGTTCTCACCGCGGGGGTGCTCCAGTCGAGATCCGGCTGTTTGCGGTCGAAGAGGTGGAGGTACCACGCCTCCCGCCGGTCGTCGTACGACCACGCCGGACCGCCGAACAGCGACTGCCACGCGTTCGGCGGCGCCTCTCCGTCCGGCCCCCGATCGGCTTCCCAGTCGACCGCGTCCGCGTCGCGGCCCGGTCGCCAGTGGTAGTAGTCCTCGTATTCGCCGTCCCGCCGACGAGACCGCTGAAACCACTCGTGCTCGTCGGAGGTGTGGTTGACCACGAGGTCCATGATAAGCCGTATATCGCGGTCGTGAAGCGCGGTGCGCAGTCGCTTCCAGTCGTCCATGGTGCCGAACTCGTCCATGATCGAGCGGTAGTCGCGGATGTCGTACCCGTTGTCCGCGTTCGGCGAGTCGTACACCGGGCAGAGCCACACCACGTCGACCCCCAACTCGTCGAGGTAGTCCGCCTTTGCAGTGATCCCGGGCAGGTCGCCGACCCCGTCGCCGTCGGTGTCGTTGAAGCTCCGCGGATACACCTGATAAACCACGGCCTCCTTCCACCACCGCCGGTCCGAGCCGTTGTCGGGTCCCATGGGGGTAGTCGGCTCACGGGAGTGAAAAAAAACCGGCCGTCGTCGCGACGCTGACCGAGGCCGAGGCGACCGGCGCGCGGAGGGAACGCGCGAGGGCGCGGCCGACTCACGACTCGCCGTCGAGTTCGCGGCGGCAGCGTCGGCACCGTCTCGCGCCCGCGACGGCTCTCGTTCCGCACTCCGGACAGCGACGCCCGTCGATTGCCGCCGTCGCCGAGGCGAGGACGTCCGCCGGCGCCGGGCGCGGCGCTTCGACGACGCCGCGGGACGCGAGCCGGTCGATCAGCGCGTCGTCGCGGAGCCACGCGAGGAAGCGCCAGAGCGCGAGATACAGGAGCGTCGGTCCGACGATCGCGACCGCGGCGACCCCGAGCCGAACGAGAAGCGCTCCCGTGCTACTGACACTCATGCGATCGGCAGACCCCGAACAGGGTTGTACCTGTCGGCGGTTTCTCGATCGAACGCCCGGCGACGGACGGAGCGGCCGCTTATTACTGCTCCGCGAAGACGACGGCGTCGCAGTCGGCGCAGGCCCTGACGGGGCGGTCAGGGTTGCCGCGGACGCTGCCGGGGCCGCCACAGCAGTTCCGGAGCGTCGTGTCGACCACTCGTCCGCCACAGGCCGGACAGGTGCGGACGAACGTCCGCAGCGGCTTGGCCGCCTGTACGCCGCGTTCGGTCGGAACGCCCCAGTCGGTCAGGGTCTCGATCGCGGCGGTCTCGGCGATCGCGACGGCCGGGCTCAGCCAGACGTCTCGGCCTCCGGCCAGCAACACCCGCTCGCCGTGGACCTCGCCCTCGACCGAGTCGTGAGAGGCGGCCGCGGTGCGGGCGGCGAGCTCCTCGCCCGGGAGCTCGCGCAGGTCGGCCATGCGGTCCTCCCACTCCGTCCGGAACGTCTCGTCTACGTAGAGCTGGTCACCGTCGGCTTCGATGACGCCGGCCTCGACGAGCGCTTGCATCATCGCCTCGGGGTCTCGGTCCTCGGTGAGGGAGCCCGAGTCGACCCCCGCGTGGGAGTCGTGGGCGAACGACACGGGAAGGCGAGAGACCAACACGGGCGCGAACCGCGGGGTCCCCGGAACGACGTATCCGCGGAGCGCGACGAGCGTGGCGCCGGCCGCAAGCGCGAGGAGCCCGAGAGGGCGGTCTCGACGGGCGATCGCCGCGGCGACGGCACCGACGATGCCGGCGTTGAGGACGGTACACGGAAGACAGCGGTTCGCTCCGGTGTACTCCGGTCGTCGGAGTCGGTCGGCGAGCCGACGGAGCGAGTCGAGTTCGGTCATCGGGTGAGATGGCGGGGCGCCGGGGAATAAACCCCCGGACCGAGCGAGCGTTCAGACGCGGAGCGCGCTGTCGCCGAGCGGCTCGCCGTGAAGGGAGCGGTAGGCGGTCGGGAACCCCGCGAGGCCGACCACCTGCACGACGGCGCCGAGCGGCGTGAGCCACCACGTTCCGGCCGCGACCACGACCGTCGCGACCCCCATCGTCGACGCGAGAAACACGAGGCTGAAGTAGCCGACTCGAAGCGGAAGCGACGTCAGTTCGCTTCGCCGGGGCCACGCGCCGACGTCGATACGACCGAGCCGGAACTCCGCGAGCGCGACGCTCCCGGCCCCGATAGCGAACAGCCCCGACAGCGGCACTGCGTCGGGGTACACCTCCTGGAAGACGACCACGAGGGCGAACGCCGGCGACGAGAGAAAGGAGAGCTCCATCCCGGCGAAGAAAATCTGCTCGAGCCAATCGAGAAACCGGGCGTACAGACTACTCATCGTTGTTCTGGGTTGCTTTCGACCGCATAATCATAAGTCGTTCGACGGCTCTGTCCCTCGGTTTCTCACCGGTTCGACGAGGTCGATTCGCAGGATCGACGAGCCGGATCCACGGGACCGACGAGCCCGGTTCGTGGACGTATTCTCTGTCAAATATAGTTACTACAACACCGGTTGTTCCCATTAGCTATATTAATGATGACCATTAACCAGAACAGTAATGGTTCATAAAGATCCAGAGGCGGGCGAAAGCGGAGTTTCGAGACGGAAATTCCTTGGTGCCGCGGGGGCGACGGGGGCGGTGGGAGTCGCCGGCTGTCTCGGTGGCGACGACGAGCGAGTGGTGGAGCTGTCGATGGACGGCGAGTTCGCCGGGGCACAGGAGCCGATTGTGCAAGCGCTGTACGACGCCGGACTCGACGAGGATATCGGCGTCGAGTTCCTGCCCGGCGACTTCGAGACGGGCGCGCGACGATCTGACTTCATTTCCGCGCTCGACTCCGGGCGATCCAGGCCCGACGTGTTCATGATGGACTCCGGGTGGACGATCCCGTTCATCGTCCGCGAGCAGGTCGTTAACCTCAGCGAGGAGCTGTCCTCCGAGACCCTGAACTACGTGGACAACGACTACCTCGACGCGGCGGTCAGCACGGCCAGCCACCCCGAGACTGGCGAGCTGTACGGGCTTCCGGTGTTCCCGGACTACCCGGTGATGCACTACCGAAAGGACCTCGTCGAAGACGCCGGCTACGACCCCGACGGCGAAAACTGGGCCACTGAGCCGCTGACGTGGACCGAGTTCGCCGAGGTCGCCGCCGACGTCGTCGAGGAGAATCCGGACCTCGACTACGGGTTCACCACGCAGGGCGACGACTACGAGGGCACCTCCTGTTGTGTGTTCAACGAGATGATGACGTCGATGGGCGGCGCGTACTTCGGCGACCACGAGAACCTGTTCGGTCCGGTCGGCGACCGGCCGATCACGGTCGACGAGGAACCCCTCTACGAGACCATCCGGATGATGCGTTCGTTCATGTTCGGTCCGGACGCCGAGAACGCGAATCCGGACATCCCACAGATCTCCAACAGCGACCTCGTCGAGTTCACGGAAGAGGACGCGCGTGAGCCGTTCACGGGCGGCAACGCCGCGTTCATGCGTAACTGGCCGTACGCGATCACCATCAACCTCGACGAAGGGTTCGAGGCCGGCGAGGACTACGACGTGATGCCGATGCCGTTCGGCGTCGACGCGGGCCAGGGCAACCACCAAGGGACGGGCGGGACGAACCACGCGCTCGGCGGGTGGCACCTCACCGTCAACCCGAACAGCCAGCGCACCGACGACGCGATCGCGGTGTTGGAAGCGTTCGCCAACGAGGAGGTGATGTTGACCATCTTCGAGGAGCTGGGTAACCTGCCGCCGGTCGCCTCCGTCACGCAGCAGGCCACCGAGGACGAGGTCGGCGAGCTGGCGAACTTCCTCGACACGCTCGCCGTCGCCGCCGAAAACACGGTGGCGCGTCCCGTCACGACCGCGTGGCCCGACCAGTCGCCCCTCATCTCGGGAGAGGTCCACGACGCGTATCGGGGCGAGAAGACGCCCGAAGAAGCAATGGGGGATCTCGAGGGACGGCTCAGATCCATCGAGGACGAGGAGCAGTAACACTCGAGGGGCACCATGACATCGAAACAGGACACCGACACGCGGCTGCTCATGCGACCGCTGAACTGGCTCGAAACTCAGAGTGAGGCGACGTTCGCCTACATTCTGCTGGGTCCCGCGTTCCTGTTGTTGACCGTCATCGCGTTTTATCCGTTGATACGGACGTTCCAGTTCTCGCTGTTAGCGGACCAGACGGCCGCGGCGGACCCGTTCGGCGCGTTCGTCGGATTCGACAACTACGTCGCGTTGCTGACGGGAGAGGCGTTGCTGCCGCAGCAGTTCCTCGATCCGTCGTTCGGGACGCCCCTGCTTCGGCAGGCGCTGTTCGTGACGCTCGCGTTCGCCATCCTCAGCGTTCTCTTCGAGACGCTGCTCGGCGGCGGACAGGCGCTCATTCTCGATCAGGACTTCTACGGGCGGCGCTGGGTCCGCGTCGCGATCATCATCCCGTACGCGATTCCCATCGTCATCCAGGCGATGATCTTCTACCTCATGTTCAACCCGACCGTGGGGTTCGGCACGGACTTCATGCAGTGGCTCGGTATCTTCGGAGACAACCCGCTGTCGACCACCACCGACTCGTTCATCATCGTCCTGGTGGCCGATATCTGGAAGACCGCCGCGTTCATGGCACTGCTGATTCTCGCCGGGCTCCAGAGCATCGATCGCGGCCTCTACGACGTCGCGCGCGTCTCCGGGGCCTCGCCGTGGCAGCAGTTCAAGTACATCACGCTGCCGCTCATCGCGCCGGCGCTGCTCGTCGCGATGCTGTTCCGAACGATGGACGCGATGCGCATCTACGGGCTCATCGACGCGACGGCCGGCTGTCAGACGGTTCCGTCCATGAGCTGTCTGGTGATCACCGCGTTACAGAGCACGCGACGGTGGGGGACCGCGTCCGCGGTCGCGTTCCTGACCGCCGTCGTCATCGGCGTCTTAGTCGTCCTCTACCTCGTTAGCCTGCGCGACACGGAGGCTGGTGTGACATGAGCGAGAAAGACCACCCCGACCTGGCGGCGATGGAACGGACCGAAGAGCCCGACCTCGATCGGGGGATGATCGAGGCGTGGGCCGCGAAGATGATAGACAACCCCGACCGGGCGTACAGAGCGACGTTCTACGTCGCGACGTTCTTCTTCCTGGTCACCACGCTGTTCCCCTTCTACTGGCTGCTCATGGTGGCGCTGACGCCGCGCGGGAACCTCAGAGACGTCGGCGTCCTCACGCCCGGGGGATTCAATCCGAACGCGTTCGTCGACATCTTCGTCACGGTTCCGTTCCACCGGTACATCTTCAACAGCTTCCTGATCGCGGTCGTCGCGACGGTCATCGTGCTGTTCGTCGCGAGCCTCGCCGGGTACGTCTTCGGACGGCTCCGGTTCCGCGCGAAGAACGCGCTGTTGCTCGGAGTGCTGGTCACGTCTTTCTTCCCGCCCGCGGCCTTCTTCGTGCCGCTGAATCGGCTGTTCAACCAGAACATCGAGATCTTGCGACCGCTGATGCAGGACGGATCGCTGTACAACACCCCGTACGCGATCTTCATCCCGCTGTCTGCGCTGTATCTCCCGCTCTCGATCTTCATTCTGATGACGTTCTACTCGCAGATTCCCGACGGTCTCGAAGACGCCGCCCGGGTCGAGGGGACGACGCGTCTGGGTGCCCTCTTCCGGATCATCGTGCCGCTGTCGGCGCCCGGCGTCGCCACCGCCGGCGTGTTGACGTTCATCACGGTGTACAACGAGTACTTCTTCTCCTCGCTGATGACAGACGGGAGACCGGAGAACTGGGCGCCGATGTTGGAGGGCATCCTCCGGTTCCAAGGCGAGTTCGAGGTGCTGTTTAACCTCATGGCAGCGGCCAGTATCGTGGCGGTGTTGCCGGTTGCGATACTCGTTATCGTCGCACAGGAGAAGATCGTCAGCGGCCTGACCGCGGGGGCGGTCAAGGAGTAAACAATGGCATCCGTAACACTGGAAAACATCACGAAGCGGTACGAGGACGTAACAGCCGTCGACAACATGAACCTCAAGGTCAACGACGGTGAGTTCATCACCTTCGTGGGCCCCTCGGGATGCGGGAAGTCGACGACGATGGAAACGATCGCCGGGCTCACGCTCCCCACCGAGGGGACGGTCGAAATCGGCGATCGGGACGTCACGGATCTGCCGCCAAAAGACCGGGGCATCTCCATGGTGTTCCAGAACATCGCGCTGTTCCCGCACATGGACGTCTACGAGAACGTCTCGTTCGGGCTCCGGCTCCGGAAGTACGAGCAAGCGGAGATCGATCGCCGCGTCGAACAGGCGGCCGACATCGTCCAGTTGGAAGGGATGATGGACCGGATGCCGAAAGAGATGTCCGGCGGGCAGCGCCAGCGGGTCGCCATCGCCCGCGCGATCGTCCGGGAACCGGAGGTGTTCCTGATGGACGAGCCGCTGGCGAACCTCGACGCGGAGCTGAAGGTCCACATGCGAACGCAGCTCCAGCGGCTCCACCGCGAACTCGACACGACGATCATCTACGTCACCCACGATCAGGCGCAGGCGATGACGATGTCCGACCGGATCGCCGTGATCAACGGCGGCGTGCTCCAGCAGGTGGCGCCGCCCTTGGAGTGTTACAACGAGCCGACCAACCGGTTCGTCGCCGGCTTCATCGGGTCGCCGGCGATGAACTTCATCGAGGGCGAGGTCGTCGACGACGGGTTCGAATCGACGTACACGAACTTCGATTTCGACCCCGCGACGCACGGCGTTCGAACCGGGCAGAACATCACGGTCGGGGTCCGGCCCGAGGACGTGTACCTAGAGCGCGACGCCCAGAAGGCCACGTCACCGACGAAGGCGTTCGACGCGGTCGTCGACGTCATCGAACCGATGGGCAGCGAGATGTTCGTCTACCTGCTGTTCGACCGCGACGTCGAGACCAGCGCCGAGGGGCGGGGGTCGGGACAGCTGCTCATCAACCTCTCACCCGACACGGAGATCGCGGAGGGCGACGACATCCGGGTCGTGATGGACCGGAAGAAGACGCACTTGTTCGACAAGGCGAGCGGCGACGCGATCACGCATAGCCTCGAGTAGACCGTCGGCCGCCTCGGTCTCTTTTTTGATGCCCGACAGTCCGGACGGTGTCAGTCGATCGATACGACCGTGATCCGGTGGGCCTCGACGGCCTCGACCATCGCGCCCCAGCCGCCGACTTCGACCGGCCCGTCCGCCGTCTCGACGACGAGCGCGACCTGGCCGCCGTAGCTCGCGATCGTGTCGGAGTCGATCGCGCGGTCAGAGCCGGTGACGACGACGTCGGTAATCGTCCCCTCGACGACGCGGTCGTCGCCGGTTTCGGTGTCCGTTCCTTCGATCCGGGCGGACACCGCGGCACCGTCGCGAAGCAGCGGCGCGACGTCGCGGACGCAGTACCGGATGTCGATGTACTCGATCGGCGGCCGGTCCCCGAACGAGCTGTAGATCGGCTCCCACGTGTCCCACTGCGTCGTCAGGAAGTACCAGTGGAACACGTACGTGTGGGTGCGGTCGTCGACGAGCACGCCGTACTCGTTCGTCGAGCCGGCGTGGGGCGCGAAACACGTCTTCGTCCGGTCGACGATCACCGCGAACGGAGATGGAAGCCGGCGGTGACGCGCCTCCGAGCAGACGTCGCTCAACGCCTCGGGGTCCGGCAGCGACTCCCCGTTGTCGTTCGGTGTGTGGATCGAGAGGTTGACCCGGACCCCCCGATCCGTGGCCGCCGTCAGTGCGGGGCGAAGCCGCTCGAAGTGCTCGACGCCGAGCGAGACGTTCACCTGCGCGTCGGCCTCGTGGATGAACTCGGCGGCGTTTTTGATCACCGTCTCGAACCGCGTGACGATGCTGACGGTCGACCGCTCGACGGAGGGCTCCGTCCAGCGCCGCTCGATCTCCTCGGTCGCCGCCGTGAGCCGACTCGCGCGCGTTTCGAGGTCGTCGGTGATCGCGTCGAGGCTGTTCGCGCGGGCGTACAGCGACTCCTGTTCGTACGTCTCGATGTAGCCGGCGCTCTCCAAGTCGCGTAACACGTCGTAGATCCGCGGATCGGGGACCTCGCTGGCGTCGGCGATACGAGTGACCGGCGCGGCGCCGAGTTCGAGGACGGTGACGTACGCGTCGGACTGATACGGTGAGAGGCCGGCGTCCTGCAGCGTCTCGATGAGGGCGGTGCGGTTCACGATTACCCCTCGGTTCGGGTCCGCCGTCGCCCCGCAGTGTCGCGTCTCATCTCGCCGGTGCGTCGAGTTGCCATATCACGAGGTACAACGGCTGTGATAAAACGTTTTATTTCCGTTTCGGTCTCGAGTACTCTCCGAAGGGACAGCGCCGCGTGCGCCGCTTCACACCGAGTGAGGATAACGGCCCGTCGTCTCGACTGAAAAGGCTTTATTCGGTTCGTCGTCGATGACGCGCATGGACGAACTGCCCGGAGAGGGCACCGATCGAGAGCGGTCGCGGTGGACCAGAGAGCAGGCCGCGTCGATCGCGCGCCGACACGGGAACGTCGCGCCGGCGGCGGGCGCTCCGGCCGTCGATCCGTTTCCGGAGATTCACATCTGGGACACGTGGCTCCTCCGCGACCGGCACGGTGAGATCGCCGACGTCGACGGGTGGCGACTCGCCTTCTCGCTGACGGCGCCCGCCGAGCTGCTCCCCGGAAAGCGACACGACGTCGCCGAGATCCGCTGTTTCTACTCCGCGGACGGCACGCGCTGGCACGACGCCGGGGCCGTCTTCGCGGACGGCGCGCTCGGCCAACGGCAGTGGGCCGGCTCCGCGCTGTACGACGACGGCGACCTGTACCTCTACTACACCGCCGCCGGCGACGAGACCGCCGACGAGATGACGTACACACAGCGGATCGCCGTCGCCCACGGCGGCGCGGTGACGACCGCCGCCGACGGCGTCGAGCTCTCCGGACCGTGGACCCACGAGACGCTGTTGACGCCGGACGGCGACTGGTACGAGACCGAAACCGAGTCGCGCGGGATGATCTACACGTTCCGTGACCCGTGGTTCTTCGAGGACCCGGCGACCGGCGAGACCTTCCTCTTGTTCGAGGCGAACGCCCCCGCCCCGGAGCGCGAGGGCGACGATCCCGAGACGAGCCGAAGGCGCGAGTTCAACGGCTGCGTCGGCGTCGCCGTCTCGCCGACGGGCGACCCGCTCTCGTGGGAGCTCCGCCCGCCGCTAATCGACGCGACGGAGGTGAATCAGGAGCTCGAACGCCCGCACGTCGTCGTCGCGGACGGCCGCTACTACCTGTTCGTCTGCAGCCACGTCCACACGTTCGCGCCGGAGCTGACGGGTCCCGACGGGTTGTACGGGTTCGTCGCCGACGCGTTCGAGGGGCCGTACCGCCCGCTGAACGGCAGCGGACTCGTCGCGACCAATCCCCCGGAAGCGCCGTTTCAGGCGTACTCGTGGATGGCGTTCGCCCACGACGAGGAGGTGCTCGTCCAGAGCTTCCTCAACTACTACGACTTCGCCGGCGACTCCCTCGATGCGATCGCCGAGCTCTCGGAAGCCGACCAGCGCGACCGGTTCGGCGGGACCCTCGCACCGACGCTCCGGCTGGCGGTCGACGGCGACCGAACCCGGCTGCTCGGGACGCTCGACGCGTGGCGGATCCCGACCCCCGAGGAGTCGCTGCCGCCCGCGGACGGCTCGTCGCTCCCGACGGACGCGGCGCTCCGCGGCGGTATCCGCGAAGCCGGGAGCGTCGGGGGGTACGGCACTGGCCCGAGCGGGAGAGGCAGGGGCGGGACGGAGGACGGCGACGACGGAGAGGACGGCGACGAGACGGGCTCCACCGCCGGCGACTTATAGCTCGGTGTCAGTCGGCATCGCCTCGCCGAGCGCCCACGCCGACAGCGACGATACCGAGGCGCGGCCGCCCTCGGCGACCGCGGAGATGCCGACTGCGTCGTCACGGGTCGGATACACCCGGCTGGTCAGGCAGTGACGCTCGTTCGCGTAGATCTCGACAACGGAGCGGTCGAGGAAGAGCCGCAGCGACAGCGGCTCGTCGTACGGCGGAACCGACATCGACTGCGTGTCGACGAAGGCGTGCGGATTCCGGCTCGACGGCGCGCGGTCGACCGACAGCGTCCCGTCGCGCTCGTAGCGGATCGGCGTGTGCTCGGCCCGGTCCGGCGTCTCGAACACCGATAGCTCCACCGCCTCGGCGTCGTCGAGCGCGATCTCGGCCGCGATTTCGATCGCCGCCCCGTCGACGTCGAGCCGGCGGCGGTCGTCGGCCGCGAGGTCGATCCGCGCGTCGTCGGCCAACTGCGTCGTCCGAAGCTCTGCCACCTCGCCCGCGGGACGTTGACGAACGCCGCCGTCAGAACCCGTCTCGATCACGCGGGGGAGCGACAGCGCGCCGGACCAGCCGGCGTCCCACTGCGCCTCGACGTCGCGCGCCTCGGGGAGCCACCCCCACGTGAGCGTACGGTCGCCGTCGTCGAGCGACTGCGGCGCGTAGAAGTCGCCGTGGTCGAGGAGCCCTCGCGACTCGACCGTGAACTCGTCGTCCGCGAACGTGCCGAGGAAGTAGACGACGTTCTCGTAGTCGGAGACGTGGAGGAGCCGGCGGTCGCCCAGATCGAGCAGCTCGGGACACTCCCACACCGCGCCCGACTCGGGGCCTCCGGTGAGCAACGCTCCCTCGTACGTCCACTCGGTGAGCGTCTCAGAGGTGTACAGCAGGGCCGCACCGCCGCCGCCCCCGAGCCCGGTGCCGACGAGGTGGTACCAGCGACCGCCCTCTCGCCAGACGTTGTGGTCGCGGAACTCGGCGCGCCAGTGATCGGTTTCGAGGACGTCGAGGTCGGCCGGCGGCGACGCGATCACGGGGTTACCAGCGTACTTTTCCCACGTCCGGAGCGCGGGGTCGCCGGTCGTCGCGAGACAGGGGAGCTGATCGCGGCCGTTCCCGCCGGTGTACAGCAGGGTGGGCGTCCCGCCGTCGTCGACCGCGCAGCCGGACCAGCAGCCGTCGCGGTCCGGACCGTCCCGCGAGGGGGAGAGCGCGACCGGCTCGTCGGTCCACGTCACGAGGTCGTCGCTGACCGCGTGGCCCCAGTGGATCGTGTTGTGGAACGGACCGCCCGGGTTGTACTGATAGAAGACGTGATAGCGGCCGTTCCAGCGGATCAGTCCGTTCGGGTCGTTGAGCCAGTTCGCGGGCGGCGTGAGGTGGTACTTCGGCCGGCCGCCGACGCCGTCCTCGCCCGCCTCGCCGACCCGGTCGCGGAGCCGTCGGATATCGACCGCGGACGTCGGGCGACCGGGCGTGCCGTCGTCGACCGCGAGGCTCCGTAGAGAGCCGGCGACGAGGCGGTCCCGGGTCTCGGCGAGCGCGTCAGCGTCGGGTCGCTCGGGGGCCGGGTCGTCGGCGAAGAGGAGTGGCGCACCGACGCCGAGGACCCCTCCGTCCCCGACGGTCCACGAGACCGCGGTCATCTCGCCCGGGACCTCGGTGTCGCCGCGGACCGTCGAGGCGAGCGGCTCTCCGTTCTCGGGGAGCACCCGCTCGTACCTGACCGCCGGGACGACCCCGTGCGAACGGAGGGGGTGACGGAGCCCTTCAAGCGACTCGACGGCGGGATGGTCCGCGTACAGCGAGCGCCACAGGACGCCGGTCGGCTCCGCGAGCACCTCCTCGCCGACGCGGTCGGGCGCGACCGGCTCGAACGAGAGGTCGTCGACGGACGCCAGCGCGTGCAGTGTCAACAGGAGGCCGCCGCCGTCGGCGACGAACGACTCGACCGCGGGCGCCGCGTCGGCGAGCGGGGAGGCCCCGGAGACCGGCGCCGCTCGGTGCCACCAGAGGACGTCGAACCGGTGGATCGTCTCCGCGCCGTCGCCCACGCCGGGGCCGGGATACGCGTCGCCCGCGGTCGAACCGGCGCCGTTGCCGGCGGGAGAGTCCGTCTCCGAGAGCAGACCGAACGGGACCGACTCGACGGCCACGCCGTCGCGTGCGTCGAGCCACTCGACGACCCCGCGCTGCTCGGCGGACAGGTCTCCGTCGGTGAGAACGCCGACGCGAAGCGACAGCTCTGCCATAGGCGTACTGACTCGACAGCGAGTAAAAACCGTGTCGCACCCGGCGCGTTAGCGCGGGCTCGAACGGGACTCCCGGGGCGACTGTGATCGACCGCGTACGGAGCCGAATCCGCCGGCAGGGTTTTTACCGTTCGAGCGGAACATGTGCGTATGAGCACTGAAACGATCGAAACGGGTGGGGATCCCGCGATCGAGGTAACCGTCGACGCCGCGGAGGAGGCGCTCGCGCTACTCGAGGGCGAGGGGCTCGACACGGAGGTGGCCGGGCTGCGGCTGTTCGTCCAGCAGGGCGGCTGTGCGGGGCTCTCTTACGGGATGCGCTTCGACACCGCGCCGGAAGACGACGATCTCGTCGTCGAACACCACGGGCTGCGCGTGTTCGTCGACCCCGCGAGCCGGAACTACATCGGCGGGAGCAAACTCGACTACGAGCGCGGCCTGCAGGCGGCCGGCTTCGAGGTCGAGAACCCGAACGTGGTCTCCGAGTGCGGCTGCGGCGAATCGTTCCGCACGTGATCGGTGGTCGACGCCGCGGCGGTCCGCCCACCTGTCGACTCCGCGGTGAGTGCGTCGCCGCGGAGTCGTATTCTTAAGTCGTTCCGACCGTTACCACAGGTATGACTCTCGACGCGTCGACGACGACGGACGGCGAGCGGGTGTACACCGACCGGTCGCTCGTCGAGCGCGGCGCGGAGGGCCCCTTTTACGTCGTGTTCACCGACGCCGACGGGAGGAACCGGTGGGGGTTCCGCTGCGGGAACTGCGACTCGTTCGACACCGCGATGGACACGATGGGTCGGATCCAGTGTACCGAGTGCGGCAACCTCCGGAAGGCCGACGAGTGGGACGCGGCCCACGAGTGATCGCATCGGCGGGCGTCGGTCGACGAACCGACGGGAACGCTGAGCGGGAGACTCGAACCGCGGGATCGGGGGCGTGAGACCGAAAGCGCGAGATCCGGAACGGGGGACACAGCGGCGGAACCCGACCGAGCGGCCGAGATTACAGCAGACCGGAATCGTGAGAAGGTTTAACACAGAAGACGACCAATCCCAAGCCAGATGGCCACTGCGAGCATCCCACCGACGACGGAGGCCAGAGACGTCTTTCGCGAGCTCGGATACACCGTTTCAGAGGGCGGACGCGAGTTCGTCGCGGAACGCAAATGGCGGCGCGTACTCGTCACCGTCCTGTGTATGGAGAACGACGACGTCGACCCGTATCTCGCCGACGGCGGCGACGCCCCGCGACTCCGCTGTTTCGTCACGTGGCGTGAGCGGGCGGGCGACCTGCGCGACCAGCTCGTCTCGACGAAACCCCCCTACGACTGGGCGGTGATCGGCATCGACGCCGACGGCGAGGATTTCACCGTGATGGAAGGGGCGCCGGGGAGTCCCTGAGGCGCGCCGCTCTCCAAGCCGTCACCGTTGCTCCCGCGCCGTTCACGCACCGCCCGTTTTATACTGCCGTGCGTCCAACTAACACCTGACATGGTGTTCAAAAAGGTCACGCTGATCGGGACGAGCGAAGAGAGCTTCGACGCCGCCGCGGACGACGCGATCGACC
>CAZNOA010000018.1:0-17515 GCA_964574565.1 uncultured Halobellus sp.
CGACATCAAGACCGGCGACCGCAACGGCGGAGTCGTCGCCATCGAGGCGGTCACCTACGGCGACCACCTGCTCGCGATGAGCGGCGACGGCCAGATCATGCGGACCCGCGTCGAGGAGATCTCGACGGTGAGCCGGAACACGATGGGGGTCATCGTGATGAACTTGGATCCGGACGACGAGGTCGCCTCCGTGGACATCATTCCCGAGTCGGCGTACGCCGACGGCCCCGAGACGGAGCAGGCCGACGCAGACGACGAGTCGGACGACCCGGCCGAGTGACCGGCCCGGACTCCCGGCGCCGTCCGCCGCCGGGTCGTTCAGGAAAGTTACTTACTGTCCGCCCGGAAACGTCTGGACGAAATGGACGAGTACGAAGGGATAGACGAGGTCGTACACGAGCCGACCGAGGCGTTCGCGGAATCGACGAACGTCGCCGCGTTCATGCGCGAATACGGCATCGACGACTACGAGGAGCTGATCGAACGGACGACCGATGACGTGGCCGGCGAGCAGGCCTCCGGCGTCGACTGGTTCTGGGACGAGATCATCGACTACCTCGGGATCGACTTCTACACCGAGTACGACCGGGTGCGAGACGACACGGACGGCCCGCAGTTCTCCGACTGGTACCCCGGCGGCGAGATCAACGTCGCGCACAACGTCGTCGACAGACACGCCGCGGTCGACTCGCCGAACCGGAACCGTGTCGCGCTGATCTGGGAGGGCGAACCGGGCGACGTCCGCGAGATAACGTTTTACGAACTACGCCGCGAGAGCAACCGCGTCGCCAACTACCTGGAGTCGGTCGGGGTCGAGACCGGCGACACCGTCGGGTTGTACATGCCGATGGTTCCGGAAGTCACCTCGATCCTCTACGGCTGCCTGAAAGTCGGCGCGATCGTGGTCCCGATCTTCTCCGGATTCGGGACCGAGGCGACGGCGACCCGGATCGACGACGCCGAGCCTTCGGTGCTTTTCACCGGCGACGGCTTCTACCGCCGCGGGAGCGAGGTCCGGCTGAAAGAGACGGCCGACGCGGCGATCGACGCGGCGGGCAACGTCGAACACACCGTGGTGTACGACCGCCTCGGCGCGACCCCAGAAAGCGACCCCGACGAGCCGATCCCGTGGGACGGCGACCGAGACGTCACGTGGAGCGAGGCGGTCGGATCGCAGTCGCCCGACTACGAGACGAAGCGGCTTCCGAGCGATCAGGAGTCCATGCTGTTGTACTCCTCGGGAACGACCGGCACGCCGAAGGGTATCGTCCACACGCATGCGGGCGCGCTGGCGCAGTGTGCGAAAGAGATCCACTTCGGCTTCGATCAGAAACCCGCGGACCGGTTCTTCTGGGTCTCCGACATCGGCTGGATGATGGGGCCGTGGACGCTCATCGGGAACCACACGTTCGGCGGCACGGTGGTGATGTACGAGGGCGCGCCCGACCACCCGGAGCCCGATCGCTTCTGGGAGCTGATCGACCGACACGGGATCACGCAGTTCGGCATCTCGCCGACCGCGATCCGTGCGCTTCGTAAACACGGGGACGAGTGGGTCGAGAGCCACGACCTGTCGAGTCTCCGGATTCTGGGGTCGACCGGCGAGCCGTGGGATCCGGAGTCGTGGCGTTGGTTCTACGACGCGGTCGGCGGCGGCGACTGTCCCATCATCAACATCTCCGGCGGGACGGAGATCTGCGGCTGCTTTTTGATGCCGATGCCGAACCAGCCGTTGAAACCGTGCACGCTCGGCGGTCCGGGGCTCGGGATGGCGATCGACATCGTCGACGAGACCGGCCGGTCGGTTCGGGACGACGGAGAGCGCGGCTACCTCGTCGCTCGCGACTCCTGTCCGTCGATGACGAAGTCGCTATGGTCTGGCGACGAGCGCTATCTGAACGAGTACTGGTCGGCGTTCGAGGGCCTGTGGGACCACGGCGACTTCGCACAGCAGGACGACGACGGCTTCTGGTTCCTCCACGGCCGGGCCGACGACGCGCTCAACGTCGCCGGCCGGAAGGTCGGGCCCGCTGAGATCGAGGGGGTGCTCATCGACCACGACGCCGTCAATCAGGCGGCTGTCGTCGGCGTCCCCGACGACACCACGGGGACCGCGGTCGTCGCCTACGTCGTTCTCGAACCGGACGTCGAGCCGAGCGACGAGCTGCGTGAGACCCTCCGGACGGTTATCGGCGAGGAACACGGGAAGCCGTTCCGACCGCGCGAACTGCTGTTCGTCGACGCCTTCCCGAAGACCCAGTCGGGGAAGATCATCCGTCGCGCGATCGAATCCGTTTATAAGGGAGAGGATCCGGGCGACCTCTCGTCGATGGAGAACCCGGAGGCGTTGGAGGGGTTACGCGACCCGGCCTGAGCGACGGCGCGATCGCAGGCACCGCTCACGGGAACCGCGGGCTCTCACGCCGCCTCGACCGCCTCCGCGAGCGCGTCGTAGTCGGGCTCCTGTCCGGCGTTGTCCGCGAGCCAGCGGTACGTCACGACGCCGTCGGCGTCGATCACGAACACCGCCCGCTGTGCGACGGTGTCGACGCCGTAGTGATCGAACGATTCGACGACGTCGTACGCCTCAATCGCCCGGTGAGCGGGGTCGGCGACGAGCGCGAACGGGAGGTCGTACTGGCTCCGGTACGCGGCGAGGGCGTGCGGGAGGTCGGTGCTCACGCCGAACAGCGTGCAGCCGGTCCGGTCGAACCCGTCTCGCAATGCCTCCATCTCGTCGGTACAGGTGTTCGAGAACGCGGCCGGGAAGAAGGCGAGCACGACCGGCCCGTCGCCGAGGTGGTCGGCGAGGTCGAACGGTTCGATCTCGTCGGTCACGAGCGAGGCGGTGAACGTCGGGGCGTCGTCGCCGAGAGCTGTCATACCGACCGGTCTCGGCGCGGGCGTATCACCGTTTCGGCGGCGACAATCGTGGCGGAGCGAGCCGGCGGGTCTCGGGCGTCTCCGCGATGGACCCGGCGTCTGCGGCCCGCTGACTGAGGCAAAAAGACTATAGTCGCCAGCGGGCTACTCCGGAGTAGAGATGGCAAGCGCGATACCACTGATCGGCGGCATCCCGGCGGGGCCGGAGCTCCTCATCATCCTGCTCGTACTGGTCCTTCTGTTCGGGGCGAACAAGATTCCGAAGCTCGCACGGTCGACCGGCCAAGCGATGGGCGAGTTCAAGAAGGGACGCGAGGAGGTCGAGGACGAACTGAAGAACATGCAGAGCGGCGACGACGATGCGAGCGACGACGACGCGGACGCGGCGCTCGATGAGGAGGACGAGCTCGAAGCAGAGACCGAAAAAGAAACGACCGCGTAATCGGGCTCCGCGGCGCCGACCGGTCCCCGCACGACGATTTTCTCCGCTCCTATTGGGCACGTGGCCTAGCGGACAGGGCGAGAGGTTCCTAACCTCTCGATCGCGGGTTCGAATCCCGCCGTGCCCGTTCTCTCCTTTCATTCGGTCACGGCCGCGGCTGACCCTCTCTCGCTCCGTTCGCTCGCGAGGACCTCGCCGTGTCCGCTTTTCAATACGGCAGTGAGTCTTACAGAGAGTCGGCCCCGCTTAATCGGAGTCCGTCCGCTCACCGTTCGCTGAGTCGTCTTCGTCGAGCCGCCCGAACGATCGAGCGGCGAGCCAGACGGAGCCGACGCCAAGTGCGAGCGTCGCCCCCGCCAGCGGCCACCCCGGTTCGTATAAGAGGGGCGGATGGTAGCCGAAGCCGTAGTCGACGACGACGTTGATCGCGACGAGCGCGAGCGCCGTCGCGAGGGCCCCTCGCGTCGTCCGGCCGAACGCCGGAAACAGCAGCGCGAGACCGACGAAACAGAGGTGCGTCCCGAGGACGCCCCAGTAGTAGATCCACGCGTCGGGTGCGGCGACGTACGCCCCGAACGCGAGGTTCAACGAGATCAGCGGCCAGAGCCCGAACTGGACGAGCCAGACGAACGCGAGGGTGTGCAGATACGCGAGGGGACGAGAGACCGGTGCGTCCGTCGTGAGCCGGTCGCCCGAGCGGACCGTCGGGACGATTCGTAACAGGACGACGCCGCCGAGCGCGACGGCCACGGCCGAGTCGGCGTACAGCGGCCAGAGCCAGACGGGGACGTCGCCGGCGGTCGGCGCGTAGTACCCCGCGCCGACGACGAACATGAAGCCGGTGAACGCGAGCACGACGGCGAGGCTCCGGGGCGTTCCCAGCAGCTCCTCGGCGATGACCGCGCGAATCCGCCGTCTGACTCTCGGATCGCGGAGCTCGTCGAGCGACCGACGGAGCGAGCGGCCGTCTGGGGACACCACACCTCTCGGTCAGCGTGCGGGTAACTTAAAAACCGTCCGTCGGGCGGCGGCGATTATCACCTGCGGGTTTTTGCGAGACACCTTTTTGAACGGGCATCGTGTTGTCCCACTCATGGCAACCGAGGACGCCGAGCGCTCGCCCCCGTCTCGTGACGACACGGCGGGATCCCCGGCGTCCGGTCCGCCGGTCTCCGTGGGGCGGTACTCGTGGCGCTCCCTGTTGAACGAACGCGGCCACGAGGCGGCCGCCGCGGAGCTATACGCGGATATCGACGACGAGCCGGCCGTTCCCGCCGGCGCCGTGAGCGCCCACTTCGAAGACGGGGTCGACCGTGTCGTCCGAGCCGGCGACGTCGACGAGCCGTTCCGGAGCGACGGCAGCACTCCCGTTCCCGGCCACGGAACGCCGGACGCTGGGACGGTCGTCGTCGGTGACGAGCACGTCGCGCTCAGCGGCGACGCGGTCGTTCCAGACGGTACGACGCTCGCGGCCGTGACTCCGGACACCACGCGGAACGGTGCGGCTGAGGAAGCCGAGGCGTCGGGATCGGCTTCTGACGGCGAAGGCGACGAAGCGACCGGAGACGGCGAAGATGACGGTGACGACGGCGACAACGAGGCCGGAGATCACGACGGCGACAACGAGGCCGACGGACCGACCCCCGAGACGGACGGCCGTGACGAGGCCGTTTCGGACGGTCCCGACGAGAGGTCCGTTCTCGACCCTCGTAGCGAGGGCGTCGACGGGGCGGTCGTCGTCGCCGGCTCAGACGTCGAAACGGTTCCGCGGCGGTCGCCGACCGCCGACGAGTGGGGCCGAGTGGACGTCGATCCGAGCGAGCTTCTCGGATTCGACCCGAGCGAGACGACGTATCGCGTCGGTGCCGCGGGGGCGGTCGGCGACGTTCTCTGGGACCTGTGTTCGGCCCGCTACGACCTCTACAAGGTGCCGGTGCTGAAGGGGTACTACACGTGGGACGACTACGCGTCGGAGTTCTTCCTCGACGAGGAAGGGAACCCGCCGACCGACGAGGAGGGCGAGCCGCTCTCGTTCACCCACGAGGACAAGGCCGAGGCGCTCGGCTTCGATCCCGACCGGACCGAACCGCTGCTGGGAGCTGGCGGCGCCGCCGCGGCCGACCTCGCGGAGCTGGTCGACGAGCGGACCGTGAACGTGAACCCCGACGTCGACGAGGACGCCTTCTTCTCGACGGAAGACGGCCACACGACCCTCGCGAACCGCTACGATCTAGAGAAGGCCGTGCCGCTGCCGAAGAAGACCCACTTCTCCGAGATCGAGCGGTACTGGGTGAACAAGCCGTACGCGTTCATCATGGTGTTCCGGTCGACGAAGGAGAACGAGGTGAAATACTACGCGGTCCAGCCGCACCGGACAGAGATCGAGTCCGATCTGACGGAGTTTCTCACGGGGAAGCTCCGGACCTCGATCAAGTACGCCGACGAGTCGATCGCGGGCGGCGACGAGTCGTTCCGCAAGGGCGTGATCGTCGACGAGACGCTCACGCTCCTGGATCGATACGACTTGTACGAGCGCGACGGGGACGACGGCGGGATCGCGGACGCGCTGGTCGACCGGTTCGGCATCGACCCGACCGAGGGGATATTCGGCCGGATCGCGGAGTCGCTCGGCTACGAGCCACCGACCGAATCGAGTTCGACGCCGCCGAAGATACTCGCGCGCCCCGAGCCGGCGATCCTCGCGGAAGACCCCGACACGCTCTCGGCGCATCAGGTCGAGAAGCTGCTGTACTACCTCAAACGCGACTTCATCGGCTACGAGCGGATCGATCCGATCAAGTACGACATCAACGTGGAGGACATCTCCTGTGACGGGTACAACTCCCCCGTCTTCGTCTACCACTCCGACTACGAGCAGGTGATCACCAACATCTACCACGGCACCGACGAGCTCGACGACTTCGTCGTGAAGCTCGCTCAGCGCTCCGGAAAGGGGATCTCGAAGCGCCGCCCACAGGTCGACGCGACGCTTCCGGACGGCTCGCGCGCGCAGCTCACCCTCGGACGAGAGGTGTCCGACCACGGGACCAACTACACGATCCGGCAGTTCAACGACGTCCCGTTCACGCCGATAGACCTGATCAACTGGAAGACGTTCTCGCTCGACCAGATGGCCTTTTTATGGCTCAGCATCGAGAACCACAAGAGCCTGATCTTTGCCGGCGGCACCGCCTCCGGGAAGACGACCAGCCTGAACGCGGTCTCGCTTTTCATCCCGTCGAACGCGAAGATCGTCTCGATCGAGGACACCCGCGAGGTCGAGCTCCCCCAGCGCAACTGGATCGCATCGGTGACGCGGCCCTCCTTCTCGGACGACGACAAAGGCGACATCGACGAGTTCGACCTGCTAGAGGCCGCGCTCCGTCAGCGCCCGGACTACATCGTGATGGGCGAGATCCGCGGCGAGGAGGGGCGCACCGCATTCCAGGTCATGTCGACGGGCCACACCACCTACACGACGTTCCACGCGGACTCCGTCGGCGAGGTGCTCAAGCGGTTCACCACCGACCCGATCAACGTCTCGAAGACGATGTTCACCGCGCTGGACCTCGTCTCCGTCCAGACGTCGACGCGGGTGCAGGGGAAGAAGGTGCGGCGGAACAAGTCGCTGACCGAGATCAACCATTACGACGCCGAAAACGACGAGATCAACGTCCAAGACGTGTTTCAGTGGCAGGCGGAGACCGATGAGTTCCTCCAGATGGGCGACTCGAACACGCTCGAAGACATCATGTTCGACCGGGGGTGGAACCGCGAGACGCTCGACGACGAGCTCCAGAAGCGTCGCGTCGTGTTGGCGTACCTCATCGATCGCGGGCTCAACAGCTACGCGCAGGTGGCGGCGACGTTCCAGGCGTTCATCAACGACCCGGAGACGGTGCTCGCGCTCATGGCCAACGAGGAGTTGGAGCGCTCGCTCGAAGACCTCCGCGAGATGGAGTCGGTGTTGATCAACGTCGACCGCGACAAAGAGGAGATGGTGCCGCGGCCCGAGCCCGACGCGGCCGGCCGCGAAGAGGTCGCGGCGATCCTCGAGGAGGCCGAGGAGCTGTTCGCCGAGTACCGCGGACGGATGCCGGATTCGGTCGCCGACGCTCTCCTCGACATCACCCCCGCACGCGACATCGAGGCCGACGTCGGCGGCGACCGGGCAGCCCTCGCGGAGGCGGCGAGCGAGGCTCCGGCCGGTGACGCTGCGGTTTCGGGGGGTGCGACCGAGGAGGCCGCGGCTGGCGAAGCCGCCTCGTCCGAGACGGCGGAGCGCCCGCCGGACGAGACCGATTCACCGGACGCGGACACCGTCACGGACCCGCGAGGCGCCGCGACGGCGAACGATGATCGAAAAACGCCCGACGAGGGTGAGCCGAAAGAGCGTCCGGACGCTCCGCGTCCAGCGACGCACGACGCGTACGAGGGCGTGTCCGACACGACCGGCGTCGACGACGACTCCGAGAGCGGGGCGCCCCTCGGGGCAGATCAGAGCGATTCCCCGTCCGGAAACGCGCGCGAAGGCACCAGCAACGGCGCCGAAACCGAAAGCGGCAACGGAGACGCCGACGGCATCGACTTCGACGAGCCGTTCGAGGAGGGGATCGACGTGTTAGAGTCGCCGTCGTCGAAACCGAACACGGAAGGGTCCGCTGAGTCGCCGACTCCGCCGAGCGAGACCAACGGTGAGCGGGGAGGAAGTACCGAAGGCGACGTGAGAGGCGAGAGAAACGAAAAAGGCGGACCGAATACCGCAGCCGACGGAGTAACTGAGAGCGACACGGAACGCGACGGGGAAACGGGAGACGAACAAGCACCAGAGGGAGACGGGGAACGCGAGGAGGACGCGGACGGCGAGTCGTCAGACGCCGACACCGACATCGACGACTGGGGGTTCGGGACGGTCGAATCCCCGGAGGAGCGGTAGCCGAATGCCCCGCTCGAGGTGGGTCCGATGAGCCTCGATACGGGCGTCGGGGACGGCTCTGCAGACGCCGATCCCGTCGGTGAGCTGTTCTATCCGGTGTTCGAGGCGTTGTTCGATCCCGACGGCGATCTCGTCGGCGACGTCGAGCGAAAGCTGGTGGAAGCGCGGATGCCGGACCACGTCGAGATGTACATCTCGCGCGCGCTCGGCGCCGGGCTGCTGGTCGGCGGTCTGCTCTGGGTGTTCGGATCCCTGATCGGATACGGAGTGTTCTCGTTCGGGTTGATCCGTCCGGAGAGCCTCTCGTTGGGCGTTCCGGCTCCGACGCCCGCGGTCCAAGAGCTTCTCCGGTCGCTCGTCGTGCCGACCGCGGTCCTCCTCAGCGGTCTCGTCTTCGGGTCGATCGGGTTCGCGCTCGGCTTCGGCGGTGTGCTCGCGATCCCCTACTCGCGGGCGTCGACGCGGGAACGCGAGATCAACCTCCTGTTGGCCGACTCCGTCTCGTTTATGTACGCGCTGTCGGTCGGCGGGCTCAACCAGCTCGAGATACTCCGCGCGATGGCGGCCGCGGAGGACACGTACGGCGAGGTGTCGCGGGAGTTCCAGAGCATCGTCAACGAGACCGAGTACTTCGGCACGGACTACCGGAACGCGATCCGCCAGCAGTCGATGGAGACGCCGTCCGACGAGCTCTCGCAGTTCCTCGCCGACATGCTCTCTATCGTCAACTCCGGCGGCGACATGGAGGGGTTCCTGAAGGACAAAAAGGACAAGCACATGCGCACGTCGAAACAGGAGCGCGAGATGACGTTGGAGACGCTGGAGCTGTTCGGCGAGATGTACATGACGCTGTCGCTGTTCCCGCTGCTTCTCATCATCATCCTCGTCATCATGGGGATGATGGGTGAGTCGGACGACTTCCTGCTGTACGCCACGGTGTACGTCCTCATCCCGCTCACCGGAATCGGCTTTCTCGTCCTCGTCTCGACGGTGAAACAGGACGAGCCCGGCGACGGCTACTTACGCCCCGACGGCGGCAGCGAACGGCTCCAACAGACCAGCCAAGAGGGGCTGCTCCACTTCGGCCTCATCGAGGCCTTCGTCGGGACGTTCGGCGTGTTCGACCGGATACGCGACCGCGAGGGGACGTACAAGACCAAACAGATCGTCTCGGCGCCGCACCACTTCCTGCGAGATAACCCCCTCTACACCCTCGCGTTGACCGTGCCTGCCGCGCTGGCCGTCGTCGTCGTCGCGGTCGCGAACGGGAGCGCGCCGACGACGTTCGACGGCTGGGTCGACCGTCCCGTGTGGTCGGCGTTCATCTGGGTCTACGTCCCGTCGTATCTGATCTTAGTGCCGCTCGCGGTGTTCCACGAGTGGAACCAGCGGTCGAAACGGGCGATCACGGGGAAGCTCTCAGAGACGCTCCGAAAGCTGTCGTCCGCGAACGACACCGGACAGACGCTGCTCGAATCCGTCCGAACGGTCTCGGAGACGTCGAGCGGGAAACTCGCCGAGGAGTTCGAAGTCATCCACGAGAAGGTGAACTACGGGATGAGCCTCCGCGACGCGATGGTGGAGTTCAACAACTCGTACGCGGTCCCGCGTCTCGCTCGAACGGTGAAGCTGATCTCAGAGGCACAGGAGGCCTCCTCGCAGATCACGGACGTGTTGACGACGGCGGCGCAGGCCTCGGAGAACCAAGACGACATCGAGCGCGAGCGGAAGTCGCGGACGCGCATGCAGGTGGCGATCATCGTGATGACGTACATCACCCTGTTGGGAGTGATGGCAATCCTCCAGACGCAGTTCATCGAGGCGATGGGCGGGCTCTCCTCGCAGGCGGACGGCGGGGGCGCCGGTAGCGGACAGAGCTTCGGCGGGGGCGGTGTCGACCCCGACGTGTTGTCGATGCTGTTCTTCCATGCCGTGACGCTGCAGGCGGCGCTCTCCGGGTTCATCAGCGGCTACATTCGCAACGCCGACATCATCTCCGGGATCAAGTTCGCCGTGATCCTGATGACGCTCGCACTGGGGGTGTGGATCTACGTCGGATGAGCCGCACACTGCATTCCGCCTCCGCTCCCGCGACTTCGACCGCCGACGACCGCGACCGCGCACAGACGCCGATCGACTTCGCCGTCGGCGCCGGCGTCTTCCTGCTGACGCTCGCGTTCGTGATCGCGTTCGTCCCGACCCTGTTCGACCCCTTTTCGGCGGCGGAGACGGCGTCGCCGGTCGTGAGCGACCGGGTCGCTGCCGGTGTCGCGGGCGATCTCCTCGCGGCGTCGCCGGCGCGGCCGGGCGTGTTGTCACCCGCCTGCACCGTCGCCTTCTTCACCGAAGATGACGGGCTCGCGAACGATGCAGGCTGCGGATTCACCGCATCTGCGTCGCCGAGCGACACGTTCGGACTCGATGGGGACGTACAGGTGATCGTCCACGGTCTCGACGAACGGACCCCGAGCGAGAACCCCGCGACAGTCACGATAGTCACCGAACACGGCACGTTCGAAGACGTCGACCTCGACCGCGCGACCGGTACGCCGACCGGGACGTCACGCGACGACATCACCGTCTCACAGCGGCTCGTCTCGATTCACGGGACGCAGTACCGGCTCACGGTGCGGGTGTGGTGACGATGTTTTCGACGGACTCCCGCGGACAGGCACACACCCTGGAGGCGTTCGCGGCCGCGATCCTGCTCGTCGCCGGGTTGACGTTCGCGCTGCAGGCGACCGCCGTGACGCCGCTGTCGGCGAGCACCTCGAACCAGCACATCGAGAACCAACAGCGAGCGGTCGCAAATGACCTGCTCGAGACGAGCGCCGAAAACGGCGACCTCGCCGAGGCGGCGTTGTACTGGAACCCGGAAAACGAGACGTTCGCCGACAGCCATCCCGACTTCGTCTACTACACGCAGGCGGGGCCGCCGAACGCCTTCGGCCAGGCCCTCGATCGGACGTTCCTCGACAGACGTATCGCGTTCAACGTCGAGCTCCGCCACGGGAACGGTGGGGAGAACCGGACCAGAATGGTGAACATGGGGTCGCCGAGCGACAACGCCGTGAGCGCGACGCGGACGGTGCCGCTGGCCGACGACGCGAACCTCACCGCCCCCGGGTACGAGAACAGCACGCTCAGGGACGTGTCAAACACCGCCGGAGAGGAGTTCTACGCGGTGGACGTCGGCAGCGGCGCGATACACGATCACGTGGAGGTGCGCATCGTCGTATGGCGGATGTGAGCATCTCGCCGCCGGATCCGGACCGATTCCGGGGCGAGAACGGGTTCCGCGACGCGAACCGAGGACAGCTCCTGCTCCTCGCCGGGCTGGTCATGGCGGTGTCGCTCGTCGCGCTCGTGGTGTTGTTGAACGCGACCATCTACAGCGAGAACGTCGCGACGCGCGGCATCGAGTCGGCCGACGGCGAGGCGCTGGAGGTCAGAGCGACGATGGTCGAGGGGACCGGCGAGCTGATCGACGCGACGAACCGAAACGCGACCGAGGACTACGCCGAAACCGAGGCGGCGGTCGAAGACGGAATCGCGGAGCTGGACGCGCGAGTCGCGAGCGGCTACGCGAGAGGCGGCGGTGTCGCGAGCGTCGCGCTCGTCGAGGATTCGATCCGTGAAGGACAGTACCTCTCCGGGCCGGTGGACTCCTCCACGGTCGTCACGGATGTCGACCGGACGCGCGGCTTCGTCGTCGACGTCGATCCCGAGGATCTGAGCGTCGCCAACACGTCTACGGCATCTGATGAGGCGTTTCACGTCGTGTTGAACCGGTCCGCGACCGGGGACACGGACGAGGTGTACGTGTACGAGGACGACGACGAGGACGAATACGTGGTCGCGACGGGCGAAGACGGCGCGGAGCCGACGGTGCGCTGTCAACGGTCGTCGATCGACGGCGACCGACTCGTCCTCGACCTCACGGACGGTCGGTTCGACGGCGATCCGTGTCCCGGCCTCTGGCCGACGGAGCGGCTTGATCCCGACGAGTCGTACGCTATCGAGTTCGCGAACGCCGACGGCGTCGACGCCGAGGTCACGGCGACGGTGCGCTCGACGACCGATCCGGCCGGCGGAGCCGCTCTCGAATCGACTCCGGCGGTCTATGAGGCGGCGATAGACGTCAGCTACCGGACCGCGGAGCTCCGGTTCGAGACGCGCGTACGGGTCGCCCCGGGTGAGCTGAATGCGTGACCGGTTCGGCGGGCTGTTCGGGGGAGGTCGCCTCGGCGACGACGAGCGGGCGGTGAGCGTCACCGTCGGATACGTCCTGACGCTCGCGATCGGCGCGGTGGTGCTTTCCGGCGTCGTCATCGGGGTGAGCGGCGTGATCGACTCACAGACCGACCGCACGATCCGCGGCGACCTCTCGGTCGTCGGCCAGACCACGGTCACCAACCTCGAAAGCGCCGATCGGCTCGCGCGCGCCGCGGCGGCGGATCGCCCCGCAAACGAAGGCGACGTGCGGATCGCGGTCGACCTCGACCTCCCGACGCGAGTCGCGGGAATCCCGTATCGGATGACGATCGACGGCGACAGCGTCACGCTCCGGACCGACAATCCGGACGCGAGCGTCGAGGTGCCCCACGCGGTCGACGTCGATGTCGAGCGGACCAGCGTTCGGGGCGGGCCGCTGCGCGTCTCGTACGTCGTCCCCGACGGCGAAGCGGGGCCGGGGACGCTCGAGGTGAGCGAACGATGAGTCGCCGCACCGGCCCGACCGTCTCCATCGGAGGGGCGCCGAACGGATTCTTCGGCGACGACCGAGCCGTGAGCAACGTCGTCGGCTACGTGCTCGTGTTCTCGTTGGTCACGGTGACGATCGGAGTCGTGTTCGCGGTCGGGATCACGGGCGTCGAGGAGCGGCAGAACGCCGAGCGCGTCGCCAACGTCGAGCGCGCGTTCGACGTGTTCGACGACAACCTCAGAGATGTCCAGCGGTACGACGACCCCAGTCGCTCGACGGAGATGCGGCTCAGCGGTGGGACCCTCTCGACGGCCGAGACCGCCCACGTGCGGCTCAGAAACGAGTCGGGAGCGGTGCTGTTAGAACGGCGGTTTCACTCGCTGACGTACGAGGCGGACGACACGAGGATCGCCTACGAGATGGGCGCCTGGTTCAGGACCGACGGCGACGCGACGGTGATGCGCTCCGAGCCGCGGTTCGTCGCGGACGCCGATCGGACGACGCTCCCGCTCGTGTTGTTGTATCCCTCCGGCGATCGGACGGTCGCCGGTGAGGGAACGCTCCAAATCAGAGCCGGCGGGCTGCGATCGAACACCGGGCCGGACTACGGTGCCGCGGGTCATGAGACGCTCGAGCTGGAGATCGAGAGCCCCCACAGCGCGGCGTGGGAGCGGTACTTCGAGCGTACCGACGGGTTCGGCAACGTCTCCGCGACCGACGGCGCGGTCACCGCGACGCTCGAACACGACGACACCGTGTACGTCCACCGGATCGCGCTGGACGTGACGATGCGACGGTGAAACCGGCTCGCACCGGACGTGACGCTGCGGCGGTGAACCGCCATCCAATGACGACCGACCGATCGGAGCGGTCCCGAGCGAGGTTTATAAGTCGCCGGCAGCGCTGGATGACGACATGACCGACCGGCTCTACCTCGCAGACGACTCGGTGACGACGTTCGAAGCGACAGTCGAGCGCGCGCTGGAGGACCGGCTCGTTCTCGACCGGACGCACTTCTATCCGACCGGGGGCGGCCAGCCGCACGACACCGGGACGATCCGGCTCGCCGATACCGCCGAGACCGACACCGTCTCTCGATGGCGGGTCGTCGACGTCGAAATGAAAGACACCGTCTATCACACCGTCGAACCGGTCGAGGGCGCATCGACGGAGACGGCTTCGGCGGAGACGGCTTCGGCGGAGACGGCGGAGGCGGGGACACGAACGCCGGCCCCCGGAACGGCTGTCGTCTGCGAGGTCGACGCGGACCGGCGCGAGGCGCATTCGCGATACCACACCGCACAGCACCTCCTCTCGGCGCTGCTGTTAGCGGAGTTCGACGCCCGGACGACGGGAAACCAGCTGTATCACGACCACGCACACCTCGACGCGGCGTACGACCGGTTCGACGAGGACGACCTCGACCGGATCGAGACCCGGCTCAACGAGCTCGTCGACGACGCTCGCCCGGTGACGAGCTACACGATGGACCGTGCCGAGGCCGAGGCGACGCTCGACACCGACCGAACGCGGATCGACCTGCTGCCGGCGTCGATCGAAGAGCTTCGGATCGTCGAGATCGGCGCCGCGAGCGCAGATGGCGCCGGACAGGAGGTCGACGGCGCCGGACAGGAGGTCGATAGCACCGAAACAGAGACCGCCGCCGACCCGTACGATCGGACCGCCTGTGCCGGGACCCACGTCGGTTCCACCGCGGAGATCGGGGAGGTCGTCGTCACGGGCCGCGAGACGAAGGGGAGCGACGAGGAGCGCGTGCGGTTCGCGCTCGCGGAGCATCTCGACGGCGACGAGTGACGGCTCCCCGGTCGGCGCTGCTCGCTTGCGATCCCGTCGTTTATATGCGATCCACGGTTGGTTCCGCCATGAAGTTCTGCGACGAGTGCGGCTCGATGATGAAGTCCGGCGAAGGCGAAGACCACTGGGTGTGCGGCTCCTGCGGCTACGAAGTCGGTCGAGAGGAGAGCGACGACGCGTGGACCACCGAGTCACAGGTCGAGTCGGAGGTCATCGACGTCAGCGACGCCGAGGACAAGGGGCTCCCGCAGACGACCGCCCACTGTCCGGAGTGTGATAACGACCGAGCGTACTGGTACATGCAGCAGATCCGTTCGGCCGACGAGTCCGAGACGCGCTTTTTCGTCTGTACCGACTGCGAGCACAAGTGGCGAGAAGACGACCACTGACCGGCTTACCGAACGAACATCGCCGCGTGACCGGCTTACTCAACGAACGCCGACTCACTCGCGACGTCTGATCCCATCCGGCCGGCTCGCGCCTCGTTTTTAACTGACTCCGTCGTGAACGTGACTCATGGATCCGCCGGTCGTGCCACGCGAACGCCTCGACGACTGGCGACGCGTCGCCGAGACGACCGAGCGACCGTTCGCGGCCGGTCCGGTCTCCGTCACCGCGGGCACTGTTCGATACGAGCGGACGACTGCGCCGCCCCCTCGTCCGTTCTTCTTCGCGAGCCGCCTCCGAATCCGCCCGCAAACGGCGCCGAACGCCGCGCTCACGCGTCTCGTCGAAGGGCGCGCGCGGTCGGGGTTCCGCGATCGGCTCGCCGAGCGACACGTCGAAGCGGTCGAACACCGCGGCGACCGAGAGATATCGGTCTCCGACCCGAACGCGTCGCGGGCGACGCTTTCGACGTATCGGGGCGCCTGTCGACCCACGGACGGCACCGATCCGATACCCGTCGAGGCGCTGCTCGCGGTGTGGGATGCGGGCGAGTACCTGCTCGCCGGCGGCGCCTATCCGCTGTCGGCGGGCGCAGCCGAGGCGGACGCGGCGCGGCGGGAGTTGCTGGGGCTGATACGCGGTGTCCGGCCCGCAACGGAACGAAACACCGACCGCTAACAGGGGACGACGCCGGCCGCCGACGTGATCGGCGATCCGCCGTCCCGGTACTCCGTGTCGCCGATTCCGCCGTCGAACATCGGGAGCCGGAGCTCGTACGCGTACAACACCTCGAACGCCGCGAAGGGGTCGAACCCGTCGGCGATGGCCTCGCTCGCGGTCAGTCGGACGCCGGCGGCGAGCGTCACGATGGGATCGTCGTCGATAGCTCCCGCCGCTTCGAGACCGAACTCGTTGCCGACCGCGGGATCGGTGAGCACGGAGAGGTGAACGACCGCGTCGATCGTCGCGCCGGTCTCGCCGATCGAGATCGGGTGGCCCTGCCCGGTGAAACACCGGGTCAGCGGGTCGGCGCTGTCGCCGTCGACGTCGGCGACCGAACTCGGCGGACGGAACGCCGCGACGGAGTCGCCTTCGGCCGCGACGCCGCTCGCGACCGTCTCGACGCCGGTGCCGTCACCGGTAGTCGTCGCCGCTCCGGCGACGCCGCCAGCGACCGCTCCGATGCCGACCGCCGCCGAGACGACGAGCAGGGCGGTTACGACGCCGACGATACGGATCCGCCGAGAGCGGTGCATCGAGTGAGCGTACGTCGGCACGTATTAAAACGGCGCGGCGTCCGTTATCCGATCTGATATCGGGGTCGAAACGGAATCACGCGGCGTCCGGTTCGCCGAGGAGCCCGCTGACGAGCAGTTCGGCGGAGGCAACGTTCGTCGCCAGCGGGACGTCTTTGACGTCACACACCCGCAGGAGCGCGGAGATGTCCGGCTCGTGTGCCTGCGCCGTCAGCGGGTCCCGGAGGAAGACAACGCCGTCTATCGCGCCGTTGGCGATCATCGAGCCGATCTGGAGGTCGCCTCCGTACGGACCGGACGCCTGTCGGTTCACCGGCAGTCCGGTCTCGTCGGCGATCCGCTTGCCGGTCGTCCCGGTCGTGACGAGCTCGCAGTCGCCGAGCGCGTCGGCGTGAGCGGTGACGAACTCGACCATCTCGTCTTTCAGCTGGTCGTGGGCGATGAGCGCGAAGCGCATGTCCCGGTGTTTCCGTGACGGCGCTTAAAAACTCGCGTCGGCGCAAGGGGGCGTTCGCACGCGTCGACAGCAGAGCGCTCCGACGCGGTGACCCCCGCCGCGACTCCCGAACCGCTTCCGGCGTCTCACTTGAACCGGAACGTCTCCAGGTTCTTCGGCGCGAACGTTCGCATGTTGTAGTCGTGATACAGCGCCGAGGAGAGGTCCTGCACCGAGCGCTCGTCGCCGTGGACACACAACACCTTCTCCGGGCGCGGGTTCATCGTCTTCACGAAGTTCTCTAGGCCCTGTCTGTCGGCGTGGCCGGAGAAGCCGTCGACGACCTCCGTCCCCATCTGGAGCGTGAGGGTGTCGCCGCGACCGCCGCCGCCCCAGCCGTCGACAGGTATCTCGTCCCAGCCGTTCTGGATGCGTCGACCGAGCGTCCCCTGTGCCTGATACCCGACGAAAACGAGGTTCGAGTCCGGGTCCGGACCGATGTGGCGGAGCCAGGACATGATCGGTCCGCCCTCGATCATCCCGGAGGTGGAGATGATGATACACTGGTCGCCGTCGGCGACCTCCTGTCGCTCGTCTTCGCCGGCGTCGATGTGGTTGAACTGGTCGGCGAGGAACGGGTTCTCGTCGTCGTGGA